>DASVBI010000585.1:0-5189 GCA_036375915.1 Terriglobales bacterium
AGGCGCCCTGCTACAGGCTAAGGCGGACCTGCAGAACGCGCGCGCCAACGTGGCCGCTGCCCAGGCGGAGCTGGTGAAGGCCAAGGCCACAGCGGTGCAGACCAAAGCCGATTTCCAGCGCGCCGTCGGTTTGGCCAGGGAAGGCGTTATGAGCCAGCAGCAGCTTGACCTTGCTCGGGCCAACGCCGATACCGCTGCCGCCGCCGTTACCGCCGCGGAAGCTACCGTCAAGCAAGCCGCCGCCCAGGTCAATCTCAAGGCCGCCGCCATGGACGTGGCCCAGACCAACCTGAACCACACCATTATTCACGCCCCCATTAACGGCATCGTGGTGGCGCGCAACGTGGACGTCGGCCAGACCGTCGCCGCTTCTTTGCAGGCGCCCACGCTATTCAATATCGCCCAGGACCTCACCAAGATGCAGGTGGATACGCAAACCGACGAATCTGACGTGGGCAACATCAAGGTGGGCCAGGAGGCGACCTTCACCGTGGACGCCTATCCCAACCAGACCTTTCGCGGCCACGTGGTGCAGATCCGCCTGAATCCCACCATTGTGCAGAACGTGGTCACCTACGATACGGTCATCGCCTTTGATAATCCGCAGATGAAGCTGTTTCCCGGCATGACCGCCTACGTGACCATCCCGGTGGCGACGGCGGAGGATGTGCTCTCTGTGCCCAATACGGCGCTGCGCTTCAAGCCGTCCCTGAGCGCCGACCGCATTCGCCAGCTCTATGCGCAATTCGGCATCGCGGAAGCGCATGCCGGGGCGGCCGCGGGCAGCCAGGGCCAGGCCGGCAAGAGCCTGGGCCTGCAGGGCCCGCCGCAGCCGCGGCGCGATGTGGCGGTCATTTGGAAATTACGGCCGGACCGCAGCATTGAGCCGGTAATGATCCGTACCGGCATTACCGACCATACTCAGACCGCGGTGGCCGAGTTGCTCAAAGGCGCCTTGCAGCCCGGAGATGAGCTCGCCATCGGAGAGGAACTCGGCAACCGCCAGCCCAGCGGCCCGGGCGTGGTACGGCACTAGGGAATTGAGTAATTGAGTAATTTGCAATTGGTAATTTGACGACGCCAGAGAATGCATAGCGGTAGAGACGTTGCTCGCAACGTCTCAAGAGACGTAACAAGTTACGTCTCTACCGCAAACAGAGGTCGAGTGACTTTGCAGTGTTGCGCGGAGCACCAACGCCTTAAGAGGGAGTCATGCTGAAGCGCTTTAGCGCCGAAGCATCTCGCGTGCGCCGGCAAGATGCTCGGTACTGCACGCGAGATCCCTCGGGCCTAAGAGCCCTCGGGATGACTCCAGCAATGACCGGATGACGCCAACAATGGAGCATGGTAGAGACGTTGCTTGCAACGTCTCAAGAGACGTAACAAGTTACGTCTCTACCGCAGAGGGTAGAAATTACAAATTGCTCAATTACACATAGCCGTGGCCACAACCCTCCAATCCGCAGCGGAAGCTGACATCCCGCGCTCTTCCTCCGAGCTCATCCGAGTGGAAGACGTACACAAGTATTACGACCTGGGCGAAACCCGGGTGCACGCTTTGCGCGGCGTAACCGTGAGCATTGCCCGGGGCGAGTTCGTGGCCATCATGGGCGCAAGCGGCAGCGGCAAGTCCACGTTCATGAACCTGCTGGGCTGCCTGGACCGGCCCTCCAGCGGCCGCTACCTGCTGGAGGGCACCGACGTCTCGCAACTCGACAAGAAGGCCCTGGCCGCCATTCGCAATCACAAGCTGGGCTTCGTGTTTCAAGGATTCAACCTGCTCTCGCGCACCACCGCGCTGGAGAACGTGGAGCTGCCCACGCTCTACGCTCACCTCAACAAAGAAGAGCGGCTGCAGCGGGCGCGCGAGGCCCTGCACACAGTCGGCCTGGCCGACCGCATGGACCACTTTCCCTCGCAGCTTTCCGGCGGGCAGCAGCAGCGCGTGGCCATCGCCCGCGCCCTGGTCAACCGGCCTTCCATCCTGCTGGCCGACGAGCCCACCGGCAACCTGGACAGCCGCACCTCGGTCGAGATCATGGATGTCTTCCAGGCGCTCAACGACAAAGGGCTCACCATCGTGCTGGTCACGCATGAGCCCGACATTTCACGGTTTGCCAGGCGCACCCTGCTCTTTCGCGACGGCAGGATCCGCCGCGATGAACTGGTGGCGGAACGCCCGCGCGCCTGCCAGGTGCTGCAGGCGCTGCCCACGGTGGAGGATTGAGGACCGCCATGGCCTTGCTCTCCATTTTGCGGATCGCCTGGCGGGCGCTCTCCCGCAACAAGCTGCGCTCCGGGCTCACCATGCTGGGGGTGATTATCGGAGTGGGCGCGGTCATCGCCATGGTGGGTGTGGGCCAGGGCGCCAGTCAGGCGGTGCAGCAGCAGATTGCCGCCATGGGCTCCAACGTGGTTTTCGTGGGCAGCGGCACGGTCAACCGCGGCGGCCTTCGCCTGGGCTGGGGCCAGACCAAGAGCCTGATCTACGACGACATGCGGGCCATCCTGCGCGAATGTCCGGCCGTTAAGGCGGCGGCTCCCGGCGCTGCCACCGCCGCGCAAATTGTCTTTGGCAACGACAACTGGTTTACCAACGTTCAGGGCACCGAGCCTCAGTATTTCGATATCCGCGACTGGACCCTGGCGGCAGGCGTGCCCTTTACCCAGGCTGACGTGGAGGCTGCCGCCAACCTGGCCGTCATCGGCAACACGGTGCGCCAGAATCTTTTTGGCGCCACCGATCCGCTCGGCCAAACCGTCCGGGTGAAGGATCTCCCCTTTCGTGTGGTGGGCGTGCTCAACATCAAGGGCCAATCGGCCCATATGGGCCAGGATCAGGACGACGTCATCTTCGTTCCCATCACCACGCTGCAGAAGAAGCTGACGGGCGACACCTGGCTGCGCTTCATTGTGGTCTCCGCTATTAGCCGCCAGGCCAGCTATGCCGCCCAGCAGGAGATCACTGCTCTGCTGCGCGACCGCCACCGCATCCGCCCCGGCCAGGATGACGACTTCATGGTGCGCAACCTGGCTGACATTGCCCAACTGGCGGACCAGTCCTCGCGGGTCATGACCCTGCTGCTGGCATCCATCGCCAGTGTTTCGCTCATCGTGGGCGGCATCGGAATTATGAATATCATGCTCGTGTCAGTGACCGAGCGTACCCGCGAGATCGGCATCCGCATGGCAGTGGGCGCCACCGAGGAAGACGTGCAACGCCAGTTCCTCATCGAAGCCATCGTCCTCAGCCTCATGGGAGGCGCGGCCGGCATCCTGTTCGGAATTGGCTCCTCCCTGCTCATTACCAGGCTCCTGGGGTGGGCGGTGCTGATTTCGCCCCTGGCCATCGCCGTGGCGGCGCTGTTTTCCGCTGCCGTGGGCATATTTTTCGGCTTCTATCCCGCCCGCAAGGCTGCCCGCCTCGATCCCATTGAAGCCTTGCGTTTCGAATAGCCCGCTGGAAAAGGGCGGTCTCCTCTGGCTTGATGTGCGGCTGAGCTCCGAAGTTTACTGCGGGTTGCTCTCGGGCCTGCTCTCGACTGGAGCCATCTCCTTGGCCACCTGGTCCTGCTGTTTGACCTGGGAGAGCAGAGTCTCAATGTAATGCTTGATTTCCGGACTCCTGGTGCGCATGGCCGTGTCCTCGTAATTTCCGTACTGCCGGTCGAGGTCTGCCGCCATATGCGCCAGGAATATGCGGTCAAGCTGCTGGCCTGAGTTCTTTTCCAGTTGCCGCTTGGCTTTGCGGTCGCGCCGGCTCAGTTTGAGCGGAAGCACCAGGTTGACTTGCCTGGCCACGGCCAGAAGTTCCTGCTGGGCGCGGCGGCGCTGGGCCACCAGACTGCGGGCGAAATTTCTGGCGGCGGCGCCGAAACCCTTCCGCTCCGCCACCTGCCCCAGTTCAATCGCCGCCTGGTTTTCTTCGGCCGCATCGCGCAAAAAGCTTTTGTCTGAGCGGCTCAGTTTGGCAGCTGCTTCCGGGCCTGCCGGACCGCCCTCTTCCGCGCTCAGCGATGGCCCCACGCCGGGGAAAAGAACCCCCACCCAGATCAGTACCAAAAGCAGCCATTTGCCATATGTGGTCCTGCGCGGTCTGAGCTGGGGGTGGGTCATTGGCTTAATTCCTATAGGGGCAGCCGCGTATTTTACGATGAACGACCTTCGCCAAACGATAGCCGACCGGCTCGCATCCAGCTACAATGCCCAAGCAACAGGAGGACGATTGGCAAACCTGTCAGGAGCCGAATATCTTGCTCTCGCCGAGTTCCGGCACCAACTGGAACGCTTTCTGCAGCGCCGCCGCCGGGCCGCCCGTCAGGCCGGCCTGCAGCCAAAACAATATCAGCTCATGCTGGCCGTCAAGGGCATGCCCAAAAACCACAAGCCTACGGTGGGCGAAATCGCCGAGCGCCTGCAGGTCCAGAACCACAGCGTGGTCGAGTTGGTGGATCGCCTGGAAAAGCGCCGCTACGTCGAGCGCGAGCGTGACCAGAGCGACCGCCGGGTTGTGCACTTAACGCTCACTCCCGCGGGTGAAGCCGTGCTGCGCAAGCTGGTCGCCGCCAGCCTCGCTGAGCTCAAGACCGAGGCTCCGGCGCTCCTGCGGGCTCTGACTGCCGTTCTGCGCAACCGCTAATCAGGCCTCTATCCCTGCGGGCTGAGCGCCGACTTCTGTTGCGCCGCCTGATTTTCCAGTTCCAGCCGCTTTTTTCTGTCCAGGTAGAACAGGAGAAACAGTACGCCCCCCAGGACCAGCAGCGTAAATGCGCCCGCGATCTGCAGTACCCTGCCGATAATAGCCGTGTAGCGCCCGCTGTCGGGATCATACTTGCAGCAGTAGAGCAGCACTTCGTCAGCCAGCGAGCCGATTTTTTCCTGTGAGCCCTGCACCAGCGCCAGGCGCAAATCCTGCACCGGATAATCAATGCCGTAGAAATACTGCGCCACTTTGCCCCTGGGCGTGAGCACCACGATGCCGGTGGCGTGCGCGAATTGCTGCGTCTTGGCGTCCCAAGCGTAATGGAAGCCGACTGCCTGGGTCAGGGCCGTAATCTCCGGCTGCTGCCCGGTCAGAAAGTGCCAGCCCGCGGCCGCTTCGGGGTGGCCGTAACTAGCGATGTAAGTCTGCTTCGTAGATGCCGCCAGCTCGGGGGTCTCCCGCCGATCGAAACTCACCGTGAGCACGT
>DASVBI010000626.1:0-2334 GCA_036375915.1 Terriglobales bacterium
GTGGACCTGATCGTCACCCCTACGGTTCCCCTGCCCGCCCCCAGTTTCGTCGAACTGGAGGCTCACCCCGAGCAGCTTCGGCCCACTGAACTCACCCTGCTGCGCAACACTCGCCCCTTCAACGTTCTCGGCCTGCCCGCCATCTCTCTGCCCTGTGGCACAACCGCCGACGGCCGCTGCGCCGGCCTGCAGATTGCGGGTAAGCCCTGGGATGAAGTTTCCGTGCTGCGCCTCGCCCACGCCTTCGAGCAGCAGAAGAGTTGATTTGTGGCGCGGGAGCGCGCGCCCGCGAAAGCGCTCCCGGAAGAAAGACGTAACCGGTTAAGTCTCCACCGGTGCTCGCGCTTCGCTCAGGGTCAGGTCGGCAAATACGAACCCATCGCGGGTCACGACTTCCCCGACGGCAACGTCTATTTCGCGCCCGAACATTGGCCCAGCATAAGCAAAGGAATGAAATTCTCCCCGCTCGCCGCAGGGATCAACTTCGGCGGGCAATTCCGCCAGCAAGCGCTTATCGAACTCCCGCCCGACGAAGCTCGAATCCAATGCTTTGGGATCAACGCACGTGAGCTTGGCTCGCAGTCCGGTGGCGATCATGGCGTGTGCCAGCTTCGCCGTCGGCAATCCCCAGATTGGAAACAGCGGTTGCAGCCCTGTTTTCCGCATCTGCTCTTCGCGGTAGGCGCGCACGTCTTCCAGAAACAAGTCCCCGAAGGCTACCGCCGCTATGCCTTCTGCCACCGCCCTTTGGCAAGCAGACCGCATGGCTGCCTCATAAGCGTCATTGCTGCAAGGCCAGGGCAGCTCCACCGCCCACAAAGGAATACCGGCCGCCTCGGCTTGCAGTTCCACCAACTCCCGCCGCACCGCGTGCATGGCCACGCGGTTGGCCGCCCGGTTGAATGTGGTCAGCAACCCGGCGATTTCGTACTCCCTCTTCTGATTGAGCACATGCAGGGCCCAGGCGCTGTCCTTGCCGCTGCTCCAGGAAAGAAGAATGCGTCTCACGATAACTGAACCTCAGGGGCTAAAGCCCACCTCTCTTTCGCTTTCAGCGGCACGGCCTGAAGCCATGCCCGGAATGCTTGCTCACGCTGCCGAATGCACGAGATGGATGAGCCAGAAGGTTAAGGCCGCCACCAACCCTGAGGCCGGAATGGTCAGAATCCAGGCCCACACGATGCGGCCCGCCACTCCCCAGCGCACGGCCGAAAGTCGGTTGACCGCGCCCACCCCCACAATGGCGCCGGTGATGGTGTGCGTGGTGCTCACCGGGATACCCGCCAGCGCCGTCCCAAACAGGGTAATGGCCCCCGCTGCTTCGGCGCAGAAGCCGCCAAAGGGCTTAAGCTTGGTGATCTTTTGTCCCATGGTGTGCACGATGCGCCACCCGCCAAAATACGTGCCCAGGGCCATGGCCGTGTGGGCCAGCAGAATAATGGGCCAATGCCAGTGCCCCCAGTTCCCCGCCAGCTGCGCCTTGCTCATGTAACCGGCGGCGTAGAGCGCGCCCGCCACGATGCCCATGGTCTTCTGCGCGTCGTTGCCCCCGTGGCCCAGGCTGTAGCCGGCCGCGGAAAGCAGCTGCAGCCGCCGAAACCAGCTGTCCACCTGGCGCGGCGATTTTCTCCGGAACAGCCACAGCACCGCGATCATGAAGAACAGCGCCAGTACCAGCCCCATCACCGGCGCCACCACGATGAACACCAGCGTCTTGGTCCAGCCCGAGGGAATGATGACCCCGAACAGCGCCCGGCCCACACCCTCCTGCAGCGCCGCCTTGGTCATGGCCGCACCCGCGTAGCCGCCAATGAGGGCATGGGAGGACGAGGTGGGCAGCCCCCACCACCAGGTCAACAGGTCCCATACGATCGCCCCCAGCAAGGCCGAGAGCACCACGTACTGGGTCACGTAATTCAGGTTGATCATGCCCTTGCCGATGGTGTGGGCCACCGCCGTACCCAGAAAGAAGGCGGCCACAAAGTTAAAGAAGGCGGCCCACAACACCGCCAGAGTGGGCGAGAGCACGCGCGTGGACACGACCGTAGCAATGCTGTTGGCCGCATCGTGAAAGCCATTCAGGAAGTCGAAAACGAAGGCAACACTGACTGTGATGAGGACCAGCACCAGTCCCGAGTTCACCTTGTCAGCCTCGCCATATGGGGATCAGGGGAGTTCTGGGCCATTCAGGCGCTCTTCAGAACCACTGCTTCCAGCACGTTGGCAGCGTCTTCGGCCTTGTCCGTGGCCGTTTCCAGGACTTCGTAGAGCTCCTTTATTTTGATCAGGGAGATGGGGTCTTTTTCCTGCTCAAACAAGCGGGCGATCGCCTTG
>DASVBI010000668.1:0-3321 GCA_036375915.1 Terriglobales bacterium
CCGGTCTGCACTTTGTCGCCGGCAAACAGGGCGATGGGACCGCTCGTGTCCCTGCCGTCCACCAGCACCTCGCCTTTGGGGTAGAGCATGGGACTAGCGGTTTGAGCTGCCAGTTGGCTGGCGGGGAGCAGGAAAGCAACGCAGAAAATCAGAACACGGCGTGCGCGGGCGTTCCAGGTGGAGGCGTCCGGATAATGAAACGATGAAGTTGTCACCGGGAGATGCAAACTGCAACTTATTGCAGTTACAGGTAAGTGTCAATTCCGTTTTTTCCACAGTATGGCAGGGGAGCGGCCGCAGTGATGACATACAGCCCGAGACCGCGGGCATTACCAGGAGGGGAAAGTTGCGGGCGTACCCAATTTGGGTAGGACGAAAATGGCCGGAATGGTGATATGGTTGGAGTGTTGGAGAAGCACAGAGTAGCCGTGGCCGAACAAGGGAAAGAGAAAAAGGCGCGTAAAAGCATGCCCCGCTGGTTCTGGCCGGTGGGCCTGATGACCACCGGTATTGCGGGAGCCGCGGTGGTGGTGCTGCGCGGCTGCTGGCATCGCAAGATGAGCTGGCCCATCCGCGTGGAAGGCTATTCCTACCAGGTGTGCCTGGGTTGCGGCATCAAGCGATTGTTCGATGAAGAAACCTTCCACGGTTACGGTTCCTATAGTTACGATCTGCACGAACTGATCGCTCGCGACCGGGCGGCGCGCATCAAGGCGTTGAGTGAAGAAAAGCCCGCCTAGGCAGGTTCAGCCTGGCTTTCCCCGACAATCTGAATGGGCAACAACGGAAGTGGCAAGAAGCGCTGCTGGCAGCTATTTGTCTAGGAGGTCAGATCGGCGAAGTATTTGCCGGCCAGCCATTGCTCCAGGTTGTTCTGCAGACGTTCCGAAACTTCGGTGAAGCGAATGCCGGCATGGCCGTGCTCATCAGTCCAGGCCACCTCGCCCCGGGCTTCCACGAAGCTATCGGTATCGGGCAGGTCAAAACGCAGGCGTAAAGGCTCGGCGGGATCGAGCGCGTCCGAGCTGGCAATGGCGATGCCGCCCTGGCTGAGATTGGTAATGGTGGCCGTGAGCCGGCGCTTATCGGCAAACGTAAGGCTAACGGGAATCTCGACTTCCTGGCGGAAATAGCGCAGCCGCCCGCGCAGCATGAGGTTGCGCGCGGCCGAAAGGGTGCGTACCGCTTGTTCCATGGAGATGGGCTTCTCGAATACAAAGCGGGCGCCCAATTGCGACAATTCCGGCAGGCCCATGCCCTGCGAAGCGATAGCTAGAGGCACAGAAGCGCGGCAAGCCGGGTGGGCGCGGAGATTGCGCAGGAAATCGGCGGCACCGTGCAATTCGCAGTCCACAATGACGGCGTCGAACTTGGAGCGGGTCAGACGATCCCGCGCGCTATCCGTTTCCGCGTCCACATGCACGCCGATACGCAGGTTACCAAGGACACCCCCCAGAACACTGATCGCCTGCCAGTCGTTGCAGACCACGATCGATTCGAGCGTCATAGCTGTTGGGATGGTATGCGGAGCGGGGGACGGGCCGAAGATAACCGAAGTAATAGCACGTCTGGCCGATAGCGGCACGCTCGTCCGGGCCACTCAGCGGCCGTGTTCTGAGCCCCCACCTGCCGGGGCTGCCGACGACTGCTCCCGATACCAGGCTACAGTGCGCTGCAAACCTTCTTCGAAGCCTACGCTGGGGCGATAACCCAAGTGTTTCTCTGCCAGGGAGATGTCGGCAAAGGAATGCCTGATGTCGCCGGCGCGCTCCGGACCATGCTGCACCGGGCCCTGGTATCCGGTAATGCGGCGGAGCAGGGCGGAGGAGGAAGCGGCAAAAACCACACGCTTCACCTGGGCATCGCGCGCGGCCACCAGGAGATTGAGGCTGCCGTCCACGTTGGCGCGGTTGGAATTCAGGGGATCGGCGATGGAGCGAGGAACGAAGGCGATCGCCGCCTGGTGGAGAACGTAGTCTATGCCCTGGCAGGCGTGGCGCATGGCATCCAGGTCGAGGAGGTCGCATTCGCGAAAGTCCAGGCTGTCGGCGAGGTCGGCAATGTTTTCCCGCTTGCCGGTGGAAAAGTTATCGATACCGCGCACCTCGTTGCCGCGTGCCCGCAGGGCCCGTGCCAGATTGGAGCCGATAAAACCCGCAATTCCCGTGACCAGGTATTTCGCCATGGCTGCATAATACGAAAAATTCCCGCTAAAGGCTTGTCTTTTGCGGCAAAGCCTAAGCCGGGAAAACAATGCTGGTGCCGCCCGCCAGGGTTAGGATTTTGGATGGGCGTGAAGGCGTCGCTGACCATAACCCGGCTCGCAGATCGTCGTGTCACGACGGCCCACCTTCACAAATCTCCACCAGCTTGAGCTTAGCGCGCCGGTCGCGGGTACTTGTCCTGCCGGTATAGAGGGGCTTATGCTTTACTCCTTCGCTGGTCTCTGCGTTCCATGAGCTCGTGTCGAAATCTCGTTCCTTCCCCAAGTGGACCGTCGATTAAGGAAGCAAAGCCTCTAACTAGTGCTCCCGAACTCAGCGTGGTCCTGCCCTGCCTGAATGAGGCACGCACTCTACGTGAATGCATAGAAACGATCCAGCACACCCTTAAAGAACATGGCATTCACGCTGAGATCATCGTAGCGGACAATGGCAGCACGGATGAGTCGGTGTCTATCGCGCAGACCATGGGGGTGCGGGTGGTTAGTGTCCCCTTGAAAGGGTACGGCAGTGCTCTCGTGGGAGGCATTACTGCCGCGGCGGGAAAATACGTGCTCGTAGGCGACTGTGATGCTACCTATGATTTCAGCCATATTCCGCGTTTCCTGGTGAAGCTTCGAGAGGGAAACGATTTGGTGATGGGCAATCGCTTCCAGGGAGGCATTGCAGTGGGGGCTATGCCTGCCCTGCACCGTTATCTCGGTAATCCGGCACTGTCCCTGATTGGAAGGATTTTCTTCCACGCCGAATGTGGTGATTTTCACTGTGGGCTTCGCGGCTTCACCAAGACGGCTTACGAAAAGCTGGGCATGTGCACTACCGGGATGGAATTTGCCAGCGAGATGGTGGTCAAAGCGACCTTGGCAGGGCTACAAGTCACGGAAGTGCCAACCACGCTCTCTCCTGACAAACGCAGCCACCCATCCAACCTCCACACTTGGCGCGATGGTTGGCGCCACCTGCGTTTTATGCTTCTTTATAGCCCGCGCTGGCTATTTCTCTATCCCGGGTTGATGCTGATCCTGGCTGGCCTGGTTGTTTCGGCCTGCCTGCTCCCGCGACCTCGAACAGTGGACGGCGTGGTCTTCGATATTCACAC
>DASVBI010000356.1:0-5381 GCA_036375915.1 Terriglobales bacterium
CCCTGGCTGGATGCGGAACTGGCGGTGGCGCAGCCGGAGGTGGTGGTGTGCCTGGGAGCAACCGCGGCGCAGGCGCTGCTGGGGAAGAGGTTTCGCGTTACCCGGCAACGCGGGCAGATGATCCCTTCCCCGCTGGCGCCATTCGTGACGGCAACCGTTCATCCGTCGTCTATCCTGCGCGCGCCCGACGATGAGAGCCGCCACCGCGAGATGGAGCTGTTTGTCGCCGATCTGAAACGGGTAGGGGCGGTGCTGCGTAGGAAGACCGCAGCGTAAACAGCGTTATTTCGGGCGGACAGTTGAAGCGCAGCGGGAGAGTAATGGTTCCGACGCCGCGATTGGTGTAAAGGGTAAGCGGGCCGAGATGGCGCAGTCCCCAGGGATATTTGCGGGCCAGCGGAGGCAGATAGGGTGGGCCGATAACGGGCAGCACGATCTGCCCGCCGTGAGAGTGGCCGGAGAGCTGCAGGTCCACGCGGCCAGGTGGAACCCAGTCGGCGAAATCAGGCTCGTGGGCGAGCAACACGACAGTCTCTGACGCCGGAATCTTTTGCAGGGCAAGTTCGAGATCGTCCGCCCCGGCAACCACATCATTCACGCCCGCAATCCAAAGCCGGGAGCCCTCCTGTTCCACAGCAAAAGAGTGGTTGCGCAGAACGTGGAACCCGCAGCTGCGCAGGATTTCGGCGACCATATTGGGATCGGTGTAATAGTCGTGGTTGCCGAGCACGGCGAAAATGCCCAGCCGCGAGCGCAGGCGGGAAAGGATTTGCGAACAGGGTTCGGCATCGCGCGCGGAGGGAGGGTCATACTGGCCGGTGAAGGGACCTTGGGTGACAAAGTCGCCGGTCAGGACCACCAGGTCGGGCTGCAGTTGATTGGCGGCCTGGACAGCCGAGGTGATGATCCGCACGTCCACGTAACGGTCATAGTGAAAATCGCTGAGCTGGACGATACGCAGGCCGTCAAAACGGGAGGGCAGGCGCCGCAAGGGGACGTCGAGGCGCGTTATTTTCAAGTCCGTGGTGTCGTGATAAAGAGCGCCGGCGCCGACGGCGGCCAAGCCGATAGCGCCAAGCGCGGAAGTTGCCAGGAGTTGCCGGCGGGTGAGAAGCAAATAAGAGTTTAGCAAACCAGCGCTCAGTACCCAGTACTAGTACGCAGTGAGCTTGCGGCGGCGGATAAATAAGTAAATGAGAGGGCCGAGGGCGAGGCAAAGCAAACCGATGATGCCAGCCTGCCGGTCGCTGTTGATGAGGGCCCAGGCAAAAAACAGGATAGGAAGGACCACGACCGTTGCCAATCCGAAACGGCCGCCGGGAACGGTGAAGCGGCGGGGAAGCTCAGGAGCGGTGCGGCGCAAGCGCCACAGCGACAGCAGGGTCATGACGGAAGTGGCTACGCGCAGCCAGGCGTAAATGGCGATGAGTCGAGTGACACTTAAGACTGCGAGTGCCGCGCAGATTATCACCGAAACAACGATGGCGCGGGCAGGGGTACCGAGGCGGGGATGGAGGCGGGCGAGGGCGGGGTGAAAGTAGCCGTCCTCGGCCATGGCGAAAGGCAGGCGGGTGGCGGCAAGGACGGTGCTTTCCAACAGCACGAAGGTGCAGACCGCGGCGGCGGCAAACATGGCCATTTCCAGGCCGGGCCCGCTGACCTGGCGCGCGGCCTGCACAATGTAGCCCGTGTCCCAGACCTGCCAGTTGCCCAGCGCAGTCAGGCCGGCGGCGAGAGGCAAGAAAAATGTGATTACGGCGAGCGGCACCACGATAGCCAGCCCGCGAGGGAAATTGCGCTCCGGTTGCTCGATTTCCTCGCTCACCGTGGAAAGCTGTTCGTAGCCGGAATAGATCCACAACGCCAGCGCCAGACCGACGCCGAAGGTTTCACGCCAAGGTTTGTTAGTAGCAAGCAAGGGATAAAAGGGATTGAAGCGGGCATGGGCAAAACCCTGGGCGGTGAAAATGGCGACGGGCACGAGAGCGAGCAGCAGCAGGGCGAGCGTGAGATTGCCCACCAGGCGAATACCGCGGATGTTCAGGTATCCGACCAGCGCCAGGAAGGCGACGGCGATCAGCCAGTGCTCGCTGCGGGTGAGGGAGCGTAGTTCTCCGATGTAGTCGGCCATGAGCACGCCATAGGCGGCGCTCATGAAAAAGGTGCCGGTCCAGTTCCACCAGCCGCAATGGAATCCCCAGAAATCGCCGAAAGCGGCGCGGGTCCAGCGATAGAAGCCTCCTTCCACGGGCATGGCGGTCGCCATTTCCGCGGTGGCCAGGGCGATAGGCACGCTGAACAGCAGCGGCACCACGAGGATAAAAATGAGGGAGAGGCCGGGGCCGGAGGTGGAGACCATGGCTTCAAACCCGAAAGGCCCGCCCGCGCAATAGGCATAGAGCACCGCGACAAACGGCGCCAGGGAGATGTGCCGCAGTTCGCGATGGTGGGGGGCCGTGGCCGGCTGCGATGACATGGTCAGGGCAAAGTAGAGGAGTTGCCGCGGGCGCGTCAACCGCAAAAAGTCACCGCCGAGATGCCGGTAAATGAAAAGCGCAAAGGACGCAAAGGACGCAAAGGACGCGGAGGATCTTTTTTCGAAGAATTCCTTGGCGTCCTCTGCGTCCTCGGCGGTAGTGGTTGGGCTATCAAAAGAGCGACAAATGATCGTCCCGAAGAGCCGCGGGATGCCTCGGCGGCAGTAGTTGGTTCTAAAAAAGCGAAAGCTGCCCGCCGAGTTGGGGCAGCGGGTGAGTGCGGCGGCTGTCGCGGCCGTAATCGCCCCGGATGCCGTACTTGGCGCGCAGTTTAGCGAAAAGCTGCGAAATGCGCTTGCGGTAGGAGGCAGATACAAAAGCGCGTTCGCTGTAACGCTGGCGATAGCTTGCCACCAGATCCGGGAATTCCTTCTCCAGAAAGGGAAGGAAGATAGCGGCAGAACAGGGCTTAAGGAAAAGCGGGTTGGCAAAAATGTATTTGCCACCGGTCTGGGCTACCGCGCGCACCAGATTTTCCAGGCCGCGAGGGGAGTCGGTGATGCCGGGCAGAACGGGTGCGCAGATGACGCCGGCGGCAACGCCGCCTTCATTGAGCTTGCGCATGGCTTCCAGGCGAAGGTCGGGACGGGGCGCGCGCGGCTCCAGAATGCGGGCGAGATCGGCGTCCAAGGTGGTGATAGTCAGGTTGACGAAGAGCTGGTTGTGGCGGGAAATTTCACGCAGCACATCCAGGTCGCGCAGAACCAGGTTGGACTTGGTCACGATGCCCAGGTCAAGCCCATGGTGCTGGGCCAGTTCTTCCAGGATGGCTCGCGTCACCCCGTAGCGGCGCTCCCCGGGCTGGTAGGGGTCGGTGGCGGTGCCCAGCGCGATCTGCTCGCCGCTTTTCACCTGCTTGAGGTCGCGGCGCAACATCCAGGCGGCATGCTGCTTGACGTAGATTTTCCGCTCGAAGTCCACTCCGTCGCGCAGCTCCATGAACTCGTGGGTGTAGCGGGCGTAGCAGTATTTGCAGGCGAACTCGCAACCGCGGTAGGGGTTGATGGTCCAGGAGAAGGGCATGCGCGGCACATTGCAGCGGTTGAGCAGGGAACGCACGGGCAGAGTGAAGAATTCCACGTCGTGGCCGGGCTGGAGGAACTCCCCCTGGGCGGCCAGGCGGGCGATGCCAACCAGGGGCTTGGCAGCGTTGTGGGCAAGAATGGGAAGGGAAGCCATAGGCAGCTAATTCGCTTTTTGTTCGCCTTAAAAGGATAGCGCCGGGAGCGGAGGCTGTCAATCCTCGGCTCGCATATGCTGACGCTGTCTCCGGAAAAGCGCGGGGGTGAGCCTGCACTCTTTCACCTTCGACAACGACTGGCAGCAGAACTTTCAGGAGCTATAGCGGGCGGGCAGCCACGCCGGCATGCCGCCGGGGTCTCGCACGAACTGTCCTCACTCCGTACCCGGCAAGAATTTTCATGGGGCGCAAGATTGAGTCTTGTGTGCCGGCAACACACAGCTTAGAATTCGCCACAACGCCATGAAAAAATATTGTGCCCAGAAGTGGCTCCGCAGTGCCGCATTCCTATGCCTGGGTGGATTGATTGGGTTGGCGCAGACGGGCCGAACCCAGACCGCGCCCGGTGAAGCGCAGGGCAGTGGCGCCGCGGTCGAAAGGGGGAAGGGAAGCGCCGAAAGTGCCAGCGTAACGGTGGCGGCGCGGCAGGGCGCTTCCTCATTGGTCATCGGCCCGGGAGATGAGGTGGACATAAACGTTTACGGAGCGCCGGATCTTTCGGGACACACCCGGGTAGGCAGTGACGGCAATATTTCGCTTCCCCTGGTGGGCTATGTTCGGGTTGCCGGCCTGACCAGCGATCAAGCGCAACAGGCTATCAGCGGGCAGTTGCAGGAAAAAAACGTTGTCAAAACGCCGCAGGTTTCGGTGTTTGTGAAGGAGTACACGAACAGCGAAATTTCCGTAGCCGGAGAAGTGGCAAAGCCGGGTGTTTTCTCGGTGCTCGGGCCCCATCGCCTGCTGGACGTTCTGGAAGCGGCCGGCGGACTGACAGAGAAGGCCTCTGACACGATTACAATTTCGCATCGCGGAACCGAGCAGTTAACCACCGTGCACCTGTCCAACGACCCGGCCGTGACAGCGCGCGCCAATATCGAGTTGCAGCCTGGCGATACGGTCGTGGTGCCAAAGGCCGGCATCGTGTATGTGCTGGGAGAAGTCAGCCGGCCGGGCGGGTATGCCCTGAACGCCAGCGGTGGAGTGACCCTGCTGCAGGTTTTGGCGGCGGCCGGCGGCACAACCAACCTGGCATCCTTATCGGGCACGAAGATGGTGCGCCGCACCTCCTCCGGGCTGAAAGAAATCCCGGTGCCCATGAAGGGCTTGCTGCACGCCAAAGTGGCTGATTTCCCCATGCAACCGGGAGACATCATTTATGTTCCCAGCAGCCGGGTGAAGTCGGCGCTGAACGCGGGAGCGCTGGTGAGCTCAGCCGGGGCGGCGGCCGTTTACCGCATCCCCTGATGCGCGGGCTGAAGCTTCACCCCCAGGCGCCTTAGTCGCGAGTCTCGTAAACCCACATCTCCGCGCCCCGGTTGGCGCGCGCCGGAACCGCCACATAGAGGCTGTTGTGCTTTCCTACCTGCCCAAAGTAGGCGCTGGTGCGGGCTCCGATGGCGCTGGGAATTTTGGCAATGCGGGCATAGTGATCGGCGTCAATCTGCTGGAAGACGAAGATAAAACCTTCGCCGCTGGGAACATAAATGCGTCTGCGGGTGGCGTCGTACCACATGTCGTCGGTATCGGCGGCTCCGGGCAGGCTGGCGACCTGCTTCCCTGAATCCATGTCCAGCACCAGCAGCCGCGCCGGCCTGCGTGCTGCA
>DASVBI010000173.1:0-5202 GCA_036375915.1 Terriglobales bacterium
GAATGTTCGGGCCGGCAGTGATGGTAACTGTAGCGGCGGTAAGCTGGGCGCCAAGCGCGCGAGCCGTCCCTGCGCCGCAAACAGCCTACACCGTCAGCGGAAATGCACTGGCGAACGTATTTCTCAAACCGTCGGCAGTGAACTGGGGAGGCTCAGCCACTGGCACGGTGGTACTGCTGCAACGGACCCCGACGGACAAGGTGGTTAAGGGAAAGCTGCAGAAGGCGAAGCCCGTGGCGGTCCTTCTCAAGAGCAGCAACAGCCAGGTCAAGGTGCCTGCAAGTGTCACCATCCCGAAGGGAGGACTCAGCGCAAGCTTCCCGGTGACCATCTCCAAGCCCTCCACCTGCTCACTGGGTGGGGTGAGCACGGCAAACGCTGTGATCACGGCCACGTACAAGGATTCCCGCACCGCGTCCCTGCAAATAGGGCAAAGCAGCGGCAAGCCCGGCCGGTACACGAGCAAAACAATTGGGATCAAACCCAGCGCAATACTGGGGGTAAGCCACGATGCCCACGCGCTGATTCTGGACGGCTCCGACAAATGCGTGCAGAGTCTGGCGGCGGGAGACGTCGTGTTTTTCAAAAAGCTCGGCGTGCTGGAAGTGAAGAAAACGATGAAGATTTCCAGCAGCCAGGTTTCGCAAATCAAGCCCACCAGCGGCGGGGTGGCGGTTGCGGTGAGTTCGGCTTCGCTCACCGATTTCATAAATGACGGCACGTTCCAGGTTTTCAAAAGCACGCTGGGAGAGGCGGCACAGCCAAGCGGGCCCTGGGCCAATGGCCTGGAACCAAACCAGCCGGTGAGCGGAGACGGCGAATGGAAATACAAGGTGAGCGGCACAGGCAGCAGCTACTCCTTTCTCGCCTATAAGCAAAACGGAGGACTACAGGCCAGCGTTAGCGGCAAGGGAGAAATTACCAAATTCGGTTTTAACTTTCTGGCTGTAATCCATCAGGCCAAGCTTCAGCAGGCCACCTTTAAAGTTGACACGAACGGCACCCTGGACGTGGACTGGATGGCTCAGACCACCGGTTCAGGACAAGGCATCGGAGAATCGCGTCTGCGATTGCCGGCTTTGCACTCCGGGCTGGTTGACAGCGCGGACGACATTCCCCTGCTCTACCAGGTCTATGCCAACCTGATTTTTAAGCCGGGGTTTGGCGAAAAGGCTGCCGCCAAGGGGCACTTCCGCGTGACCTATAGCGGCGAGGGGGGCATTGACGGCACAACGCCATTGAATGAGGGGTTGGACGCGCACACCGAGATTGCCAGCACAACCTCATCCGCCAAAGCCGCGCACGGCGCCGTGGTGGCCGTTAATGCACCCAAGTTCGCGCTCTCCCTGAGCACCGTCAGTTTTCTTTGGGCACTGGACGCGCGCATGCCCGGCGCATTGAATTCAGCCGGGGCCAGCCTGGCGGACAGCATGCAGGGGCAGTTGGGCACCTACGTCAAAGCAGACCTCATGCCTCCCACATCCCAGGATTTGTTCAAGGTCCGCCGTTCTGCCACGGTGGGCTGGGTTACGTCGGTGGGTTACGCGGGGGCGGGGATGCTGGCCATGCTCCCCTGCCAGCAGTACTACCAGACATTCGTGACTCTGGGATGGATGGACAAGGACATGCTCGGATCCATTAGCGGTTCGATTCCAGGCAAAGATGGAGTGACGATCTTCAAAAAAACGAAGACCACGATCATACCGCTCATCAAGGGATGCGAGCCGAAGACATAGGGTGGAGATTTTGCCGTTGCGAATTCAGAAATCGAGCGCAGGCAGCGTAGCGGGCGAGCTCATGGTTGCGGCTCGCATCCGGCCCGCAAAGGAGCGCGTTCATGCGGGAAGGCGACTGCTGGCACTTGGGTTGTTGTTCGGGCTGACGTTGGCCGGATGTCACCGATCCAACAAGTCGCCCGTCCTGGCGCTGGAGGAATGCGATCCGGGAGGCTCCATTGGCTGCCTCCAATCTTCCGTATATCTCTCGATTCCCATTGTTGATACTAATCTTTCGCTGACTTATTCCAGCCGCTGGGCGCCGGCCAAGCCGGGCCAGCCCGCCTGGGATGCCGCTCCCCTCGGCCTGGGCGGCTGGTCGATTAATCTGCTTCAGCGCTACGACCCGGCCAACAAAATTCTTATCAGCGGAGATGGGACGTGGCGCCTGTCGGATAGCGTGGCGCTCCCCAGCGGGGAGCGGGCAGTGCCCAGCTTTGACGGAACTCGGGCATACATTTTCGACTCCGCCGGCCATCACCTCCGCACCATGGATGGGCGGCTGGGCATCGAGCTGGTTAAGATCGCGTACGACAGCGCCGGCCATCTTGTGAAACTGGATGGAACCGCGAACGGCCGCCCTGTACACCTCAGAGTGCGGCGGGATACCAGCGGAAGGCCGCAAGCTCTGGTCGGCCTGGATGGCGCGGCTACCAATCTGCAACTGGATGGCGCCGGGCATCTTTCCAGCATCACCGATCCCGCAGGCGAGACCACCCAGGTCACCTGGCGCGCGGGACTGGTGGAAACGGAAGCTGACCCTGCCGGCGGTGTGGCGCGTTTTTCTTACGATCAGGCTGGACAACTCGCCAGTGTGACGGACGCCGACGGGGTCATGCGGCGGTACGAACGCAAAAGCTCCGCAGACAGCGTGGAGATTGGCGTTTCCACTCCACAGGGGCGGCACTGGACATATCGCGCTGAGACGGCGCGCCGTGGCATTCGGCGCACGTTTATTTCACCGGACGGAACGCAAAGCACTGAGCTCGCCGATTCGCGAGGCAATCGCACTATCACGCTGGCTGACGGAACGAGCTGGAGCATCGGCGCCGCAGCGAGCCCTGTGTGGGGCATGGCTTCCCCAATCCTCACGCCAATTGTGGAGACCAGGCCGGACGGGGTGACCTCGCGGCGCGAAGTGAAGTATGCCCTGCAGCCGCAGCACGGGTTTCCTTATGTACTGGCGGGAACGGTTACCACGAACATCAATGGGGAGAGCTGGACGCAGAATTTCGATCCCGAAAAGCGCATGGCAGTTCTGGTAGATCCGGCGGGACGACGCACTACTAGAACCTATGACGCCGCAGGACATCTGCTGAGCTATGCGGCGCCGGGCTCGGCGCCTGTTTCTTATGCCTATGATGCCGAAGGGCGGAGAAGCAGCGTAACAATTGGGACCGGTCAACTGGCGCACACCATTCGCTACGTCTACGATGCGAGCAAAGGCGAGGTCATCACCACCTATCCCGATGGGAATGTGGAGAAGATGGGCGCCGATAAGAATGGACGCGTTATCAGCTCGACAGCCGGGGACGGGTCTACCGCGCTGGCCACTTACGATGCCGCTGGCCGCCTCAGCCAGATCCAGCCGCCGGGCGGCTTAAGTTTCACCCTCGGAACAAGTCCCGCAGGACGACAGTCGGCATTTGTACCTCCGATGCTAAAAGACGATGGATCGGTGGAAACAAGCTCGTACGATGCCGATGGCCAACTCGCAGCCATTGCCGGTCTAGGCAATCGGGCCGTGAACTTTTCCTACGACTCCGCCGGGCGGGTGGAGAGCTGGAGTTTTGATCAAGGCAAGCGCGCGGTTGCCTATGATGCTCGTTCTGGCCTGAAAACACAGGCCTCGGATCCGGGCGGCGTGACTACCACCTACGGCTATGTCGGCAGCGTGCCTGCGAGGCTGGCCTGGTCTGGACCGGTGAGCGGTTCGGTTTCTGTTGCCCTCGACGCAAATGGCCGCCCCATCCGCGAATCGGTCAACGATGGCGGCAACCTGAACTTCGCCTATGATTCGTCGGGCAATCTCACCGCCGTCGGCCCGCTTTCCCTCGCGCGTAATCCGTCCAGCGGACTGGTCACCAATGCCGCGCTTGGAGTTGTGCAAACGAAACAGGAGTTCGATGCCAATAACCAGCTGATTCGCTCGATCACTGCTGTCGCGGGCAAGCTGCTGCTTGATTTGCGCTATATCCGCGACGCGGTGGGCCGGATCACGACGGTTGTTGAAACCCGCAGCACGGGCAAAAGCACAACGACCCACTACTTCTATGACCGCGCCGGGCGACTGGCCGAAGTGCGCGTCAATGGTCGCGTTACTGAAACCGACAACTACGATCCCGCGGGCAATCGCGTCAGCCTTACCCGCGGTGGAGAGAAGCTGAAGGCGAGTTATGACAACCGGGAACGTCTGCTGAGCTTTGGCGCCAGCCAGTACTCGTGGATGCCGGACGGAACGCTCGCAGGCGTTGCACAGGGGCAGCGCGCCTCGGCTTTCGTATATGACGATTTTGGCGCTTTACGCCAGGCCAGCCTGCCCGACGGCCGCAAGATCAGATATCTCGTGGATGGCGGCGGACGCCGAGTCGGGCGCGAAGTCGCCGGCAAACTCGTTGCTGGATATCTCTATCGGCTTGCTGGGTCCATTGCTGCCGAAACCGACGCCAACGGCCGCGTCATTTCCCGCTTCGGCTATGACGACGTTGGGCATCTGGCGCTGGTCGAGCGCGGCGGCGTGACTTATCGCGTGATAACCGACTCTGTCGGCAGCCCGCGGCTGATCATTGATTCACGAACCGGAACAGTTGTTGAGCAAATCGCTTATGACGCCTGGGGCAATATAACTCAGGATTCGGCGCCAGGATTTATTCCCATCAGTTTCGCGGGGGGCCTGCGCGATCCGGATACCGGCTTAATTCGCTTCGGAGCGCGCGATTACGACCCCGTGGCGGGCCGCTGGACGGCAAGCGACCCGATTCGCTTCAAGGGTCGCGATACCAACCTGTACCGCTACGCCTTTGCGGACCCGGTGAATCAAGTGGATCGAACGGGGCTCGATACTCAGATGGTGTTCGTGTCCGCATCTGCGCCGCGCTTCCCCGATCCTTGGGGTTCCAACTCCTCCTCTACGTCTACCGACACTCCAAATGACAATCAGGGTGGCAACGGCGTAACCCAGTTCCAGGATCCCTTCGACAATTCCGGGGGGTCCAATATCATCACCATAATCTCTACCTGGACTAACCGTCCTCCCCAGGGCGACGCACAGATTGGACCAATTGACTACACTTACAATCCGCCGGGCGGTGGCACGGTTGACATAACCCCCGTTGACGGGGGCTACATGGAGATTGGGCCGATCACCCAAGTTCCGGATGGTGGCGGTGGTGGCGGCGGCGGCGGTGGTGGCGGCGGCGGCGGCGGG
>DASVBI010000270.1:0-6799 GCA_036375915.1 Terriglobales bacterium
AATTGACGCCGCGAACACCGAGGCATTCAGCAGCCCGGCGGCAAATAGGATGTAGGCGTATTCCCCAACCAGGGGGCGCAGCGCCTGGGCGGCGTCGGCCGCATCCCGCACCTGCGTGTGTCCGTGGACGTACAGGGTGGCGGCGCAGGCCACGATGATGAACCAGGCCACCACGTCGGTCAGAATACAGCCCACAACCACGTCAATACGCGAGGCTTTGTACTGCCGCCGCGTCACTCCCTTTTCCACGATGGAGGACTGCAGATAGAACTGCATCCACGGGGCAATGGTCGTCCCCACAATCCCCAGAAACATGTACAGGTAGGCACGCTGGTGAAAATAAGTGAGCCCCGCCGGCTTGAAGGTGGCAATGGCGGCCTCTTTCCACGATGGCCCGGCCATGACGCCGGCGGCGATGTAACACACATAAAAGAACGACGCGACAATGAAGACTTTCTCGACGCTCTTGTACTGTCCTTTAACCACCAGCAGCCAGACGAAGACGGCCGTCAGGGGCACGGAGATGAACTTCGATACCCCGAACAACTCCAAGCTCATAGCCACACCGGCGAATTCCCCTACCACGTTGCCGAAATTCACCACCACCAGCCCCAGCATCATCACAAAGGTGATGCGGAATCCGAATTCCTCCCGGATCAGGTCGCTTAGACCCTTGCCCGTCACCGCCCCCATGCGCGCCGACATTTCCTGCACCACAATCAGCGCCAGCGTGGTGGGAATAATGGTCCATAGCAGCAGATGGCCGAACTGCGCCCCGGCGGCTGAATAGGTCCAGATGCCGTTCGGGTCGTTGTCCACGTTCGCCGTGATAAAGCCGGGGCCGAATACCGCCAGAAACAGCAGAATCCGGATCCGCCAGCGCCTCCACCATCTCATCGCTGCCGTCGCAAGTTGGATTTGGAAACACGCGCACTGCCGCCCCAGAATATATGCAGCCTTCGTTTCCCGCCAGCCACTTGCGTGCTATGCAAAACAATTTTTTCACCATGAGGTCTGTTCACCACAAAGGACACAAAGGACACAAAGGCCGCAAAGGTTCTTTGGGTGGCTGAAGACCTGGGCTAACTGACAAATGGCAGCTGGGTACTGGCAACTGACCCCTGGCAACTGGCTACAGCTTTGCCCGCAGCAGGCTGATGACGTCGTCGGAGGTGATCACGCCCGTGAGCTTGCCTTCGTCGTCCACTACGGGCAGGGTGATCAGGTTGTACTTGTCAAACAGTTCGGCCACTTCCTTCTCGTTGGCGCCGGCATGGCAGGAGATCAGGGGCTCCATGCTAAGCGGCAGCAAGGGATCGGTGGCCTGGGCCAGCACCAGCTTGGGCAACGTGACCGCGCCTACCAGCCGCCCTTCCGGGTCGAGCAGGTAGATGGTGCTGACCGTCTCGATGCCTCCCTCGAATTGCCGCAGCGCCTCTATGGCATCGTTCACGGTGGCATTGGCGGGCAGCGCCAGGTATTCGGTGGTCATGCGCCCGGCCGCTGTGTTCTCCTTGAATTCCAGCAGTTCGGCTACTTCCTGGCGCTCCTCCGGCTGCATCTCATGCAGGATTTCTTCCGTGGTCTCCCGGGGCAAATCCATGAGCAGGTCGGCGGCCGCGTCTGGATCCATTTCCTCCACGATGTCGGCGGCGCGGTCCGAATCCAGCGACTCCACAATGGAAGCCTGCAGCTTGGGTTCCACTTCCTCGAGCGCTTCCGCCGCCACCCCTTCGTCCAGCGTCTCGAACACCGCCTCGCGCTCGTCCGGCGCCAGTTCCTCCACAATGTCGGCAATGTCGGCGGGATGCAGCCGCGCCAGGCGCTTATGCGAGATCTTCAGCTTCACCCGCCGGGCAGGATCGGTTTCAATCAGGTCCACGAATTCCCAGGGAATCTCCCGCGGAGGGATCTTGCTCAGCAATGCCCGCAAGACCAGACCTGGGATCAGGCCCTTGAGCAGACGCCGCACCGCGCCCCGCGCCCCGATGTCCACCCCCGCCACCCGCAGCGACGGGTGATGATTGACGTGGTCTTCGTGCAGGTCAACGTCGTTTACTCGCACCACCTTGCGCCCGTGGACGTCAATGATCTGCTGGTCGAGCAGATCGCGTTCCAGCAGCAGCAGCCCCTCGTGCCCGGGCTCGGGAAGCCACTCCGCGATGGGCTTGGCGGCGCGGATGCCGCCGTCAATGGAGACCACATCGCTGAAGGGCAGCAGTTTTGCACCCTCTCTCGTGCGCACCACCAGGGCAGCCACGCGCAGGGGGTCTTCTTGCGGACGCAAGGCCACCTCGCGCACACGCCCGCTGGCCCCGGTCGGATCGTATACCGGCGCGCCCAGCAGGTCGGTTAGTGCCACATTCAGCATGCGCCCTGAGGATACAAAAGAGATGGGGGGGAATCCACAAAGGTTTTCAGCGGCGCCGGTTTCCGTGTTCCGCTTGGCTGGCCGGCGCGCAGCGCCGCCAGGTTTAGGCGTGAAGGAATCGTGCAGGGCTAAATTCCAAGTGCCAACTGCTAATCGCTGTTTTTCGGCTGCATGCTGAGTGCTTCCCTACCCCACCGGTTCGGGATCGGCGACCGCCGCCTGCCGCCGCGGCGGCTCGTGCATGCGGTAGAGATGATCCAGCGGTCCCGTTCCCCGGCCCAGAGGTTGAGCGTGAGTAATCGCGGCCGCTACGTAAGCCTTGGCCAGCAGCACGGCCTCGGGCAAGGCCCGCCCGTGGGCCAGGTGACAGGCCAGGGCTGACGCGAAGGCGCATCCGGTACCGTGGGTGGAGCGGGAGCGTTGCCGCTCCGCCTTAAACACCTGGCTTTCAATGCCGCCGTTGGGATGGGTAAAGCTGAGCAGGTCGGTAGCCTTGTCCAGGTGGCCGCCCGTCACCACTACGTTGGGGACGCCAAGCTGGTGCAGGCGCAGGGCTGCCGCCTTCATCTCCTCCAGGTTGGTCACCGCCACTCCAGAAAGGGACGCAGCTTCGTCCAGATTTGGAGTTATGACGGTCGCCAGCGGCAACATGCGCTCCCGCATCAGCCTTTCGCCCTTGGGCTCAAGCAGGCGGGCGCCGGAACTCGAACGCAGAATAGGGTCCAGCACCACGTTAGCCAGCTTGCCCGACTCCACGAAATCGCTTACCGCTGCGACCACTTCCGCGGAACCCAGCATGCCGATCTTGACCGCGGCGATCTCTACATCGCGGCTCAGTTCTTTCAGGGTCTCGCTGACCAGGCGCGCCGGCAGCGCCTCTACCCGGCTCACCCCCTGGGTGGATTGCACGGTCAGCGCTGTGATGCAGGCCACCCCGTAGCAGCCATGCGCGGCTATGGTCTTGATGTCGGCCGTAATGCCGGCTCCTGAGCTGGGATCGAATCCCGCGATGGTCAGCACTACCGGTGGCGTCTGCGGCATAGTCGCAATCTAGCGGAAACCGGCGTCGGGGCAAAGACGCAAACGGACCCGAGCCCACCCGAAAGTTGTAACCCCTTGAGGCCGGGTTAGCTGCGGTGCAGTCAAATTTTCGTCAGCGGCGAGGGCCTATGAAACTTTAATACACTTTAGTTCCATTTCGGGAAAATACCCTGACAGACCTTTTTGCCCTGGTAACCGACAAAGTAATTCGCGTCAAACAACTCTATTTTCAGCAGCTTACATCAGCCAACCCCAAGCGGTTCCTCACCATCTTATCCCCATCGCCGCTAAGTCGCCGGTTTTCAGCACACTGCGCCAACTTCGCCGATCTGAGGGGGAGTAACCATATCGGTCGTTGGTAACCCTAAGGCAATTTCTAAGGTCAATATAAGGTATTCACCCTAAAGAACTTGCCTCCCGATTACCAATGCCCGTTTGACACACCCCCAGGCCCCTTCTACCATCACCTGCATCCTAGGGAACCTTGGTAGGGGAGGGCTGAATTCGAGATGCGAGGTGACTGAATGCGACGAAGCATGATTCCCATCCTGGTGATGCTGTTTTACGTCACCAGCCTGGGGGCGGCGCCAGGACCGAACAGCTCCGAGTCCAGAACGACCACAGGAAAGCAAACTAAGGCCATCCGCCCGGCCCAGGGTAAAACCGCCAGCCGGAAGCATCGGCCCAGACCCTACCAGGTGGGCACAGCTTCCTGGTACGGCAAACAGTTCGAGGGGAAACCTACAGCAACGGGTGAACCCTACGACATGCATGAGTTCACCGCCGCCCATATGACTCTGCCCTTAGGCACGTGGGTGAAGGTCACCAACCTGCGCAACGGCAACTGGGTTGTGGTGCGCATTAATGACCGCGGGCCGGTGGTGCCCGGGCGCATCATTGACCTCTCCTACGGGGCCGCCCGCATGCTCAACTTCAAGGCGCGAGGCCTGACACGGGTGCGGCTGGACATTATCCATCCTGAGACCCTGGCCTGGTCCGAACCCATGGCGGGCCTGCAGTAAACAAGTTAAACTCGCAGGCATGAGCGATGCGCGCGAGCGCCTAATTGTCGCGCTGGATGTCCCCTCGGCTGCGGCGGCGCAAAAGATCGTTGCCGCAGTCGGGGACTCAGCGTTCTTTTACAAAGTGGGAAAGCAACTGTTTACCGCCGAAGGCCCGGCCATCGTGCGCGACCTGGTGGCGTGCGGCCGCCGCGTTTTTCTCGACCTGAAATTTCACGACATCCCCAATACCGTGGCGGCAGCAGTGGCTGCGGCGGCCAGGCTGAAGGTCAGCATGCTGACCGTGCACGCCAGTGGCGGCTCCCGCATGTTAACGGCGGCCACGGAAGCCGCGGCGGCCTCCGCCAGTAAGCCCATGGTGCTGGGCGTCACTGTGCTTACCAGCTTTCGCGATGCTGACGTGCAGGAAGTCGGCTTTAGCGGGGGCGTGCTGGATAACGTACTGCGTTTGGCCGCCCTGGCCCGCGGCTGTGGCTGCGGTGGCGTCGTAACCTCAGCCAAAGAGGCGGCGGAAGTCCGTCACGAACTGGGCGCGGGCTTCGCCATCGTGACCCCCGGCGTGCGCCCCGCCGGCAGCGAAGTGGGCGACCAGGCGCGCGTGGTTACACCTGCGGAAGCCATCGCTAGTGGCGCCTCTCACATCGTGGTGGGCCGGCCTATTACTTCCGCCGCCAATCCCCAGGCCGCGGCGCGGGCTATCGTCGAAGAAATGGCGGCTGTAACGGCAGCGGCATAAAGAACGAGGGACATGGAGCCCGGAAATTTCCGCGAAACTCTTTCCCTTCCCTGGCGTATCCCCTGCTGTCAACGGAATAAAATATTGCCATGCTGAGGGCCGCAGCTTCGCTTCTTGCCGTGCTCATCAGTCTGCCGGCTCCGGCGCAGAAAAATCTTCCTCCTGAACCGGAACTCTCCTACTACTCGGTTTCCCCCGGTTATGAATACCACCATCGCCTCGACTCCATCGGCGCGGTGGACTTCCGCAACCTGGAATTGAACATCTTCGACGCCAAGGGCAAGGTGCGGGTTGACGCTAAGCTTAAGAACGGAATCTACAAAACCAGCGGCTTGCCGCGGGACTGGGTGGCCATCAACAGCATTTCTTACTTCGATTTCCAGGCGGACAAGCCGCGTTATGCGCTGGTGAGTTTTCTGTGGACCTGGACCGGGGCGGACGCGGCCAGCTACGGCGGGGTGCAGCTGTTCACCATCCAGAATGGCTGGCTGACTGTGGTGCAGCAGATCTTTTACACTGCGCGCCACGCCGGCGCGGGGGCCACATTTGATCCGGCCACAGGCGCGCTATTCGTCAATTCCAGCCGCTATACGCAGCTCGACGCGCACTGCTGTCCCTCACAACAGAACGTGATCCGCTATGCCTGGAGCGGACATGAGTTTCGCCAGCTGGAGGTGAAGACCTTCCCGGTGGCCTCGCCGCCCAACATGCGCATCCAGAAACCGAAAAAACCTTAACGCAGAGGGCGCGGAGGTTTGGGGAGCATTTCGCACTGAGGGCTGACTGCTAGCCTCTCTGCGGCCCCAGCGTTGAAGACTTTCCTGGGCGTGGCCAGCGTGCTGTGACCACCGTGGCGATGCCCCCGCGAGGCTTGAATTCCCCCGTTACCTCGGCCCAAACTGGCCGTGCGGCGCGGACCACGTCCTCCAGCACCCGGTTCACGATATTTTCCTGGAAAATGCCCAGATTACGGTAGGTGAGCAGATACTCTTTAAGGGACTTCAGTTCCAGGCACAGCTTGTCGGGCATATAGCGGATTTTCAGCAGCCCGAAGTCGGGCAGACCGGTCTTGGGGCAAACCGAGGTAAATTCGGGCACATCCACTAGAATCTCATAGGCGGGAAACTGGTTAGGCCAGGTTTCGATCTCGGGAAAAGCGGCGTCCAGCCCGGCTTGAGCGTGTTCCGGCGTGTAACGTGGCTTGCTGGGCATGCATTCATTGTAACGGAAGGCCGGGCCGGGCCAGAGAGAACCCGCCAACAGGGCGCTCCCGATACATTTTTGCTTCCGACGAACGCTCGCGGCATCCAATCGTAAGAGCCTCATTTCGAACCGAGAGAACCTGGACAGAAAGAGGAATGAAGGGCTACAGCCAAGAGGCAGGGGCCTGAGGGGTGATTACCAGCGTGCTTCTCCGGGCGTACAGCGTGTAGGAGCCGGTGGTAAGGTATACGTAGCAAAGAGTTTCATGTCGCCACGCCACAACTCGAGCGCCGGCTTTTTCGGTCGCCATCGCGCCTGGATCATTGGACTGGCCATCATTGCCGCAGTTATTGTGCTGGCGGCTTTCATCTCTCTGCAGCGCAGCGATGTGCCGGTGCGCATTGCTGAGGTGCACCGCGGCGACAT
>DASVBI010000483.1:0-2089 GCA_036375915.1 Terriglobales bacterium
ACTGCTGGCCTCTGGGCGCACGCTGAGCGAAGCCACCGCCGAGATTGCCTCCGCCCTGGGCGTGCAGTCGCGCATCCTGCCCATGAGCGACGCGCGGGTGGAAACGCGGGTCACAACTCCGGATGGCGAGCTCAGCTTTCAGGAATACTTTGTGCGCGAGCGCTACCGGCCGGAAGTGCGCGGCGTGCGCTTGGCGGGCGCGGAACAGGCCAGCCCCGCTCCCGGCGTGCTTGAGGCGATCAAAAGCGCGGAAGCGGTGGTGCTCGCGCCGAGCAACCCCATCACCAGCATCGGGCCTATCCTGGCTGTGCCCGGGATTCGTGAAGCATTGCAGAAAACGGATGCGCCAGTCGCCGCCCTCAGCCCCATCGTAGGCGGCGCGGCGGTGTCCGGCCCAGCGGGCGCGCTCATGGCTGCGCAAGGCCTGCCTGTCTCCATTGCCGGCGTGGCCCAGGCATACGCCGACTTTCTCGACCTGCTGATTGTGGACGAGCGCGATGCCAAAGCGGCGGAGGAGTTGCGCCTTTCCGGTCTGCAGGTGCATTGTGCCCAAACCATTATGAAGACGGCGGACGACAAGGCCGCGCTGGCCGCCACTGTGCTCGCACTCGTAACCCCCTCCGCAGCGCGCGCCGGGTAAGCTCATGATCCTCGTCCCCGTAAAAAATCTCGAAAACGCGAAAGAGCGGCTTTCGCCCGTGCTCAGCCGCGCGGAGCGGCGTGCTTTGGCCGAAGCCATGCTGCAGGATGTGCTCGCGGCCCTCGCCGCCGTGAGTCGCCACACCCGCGTGGGAGTGGTAAGCAGCGATCCCCTGGCCGTCGCCCTGGCTGAGCGTCACGGATTCACCCTTATCCCCGACCCGGCCAACCTGGGCGAGAGCGATGCCATTGCTCATGCCACCGAGCACTGCATTGCCCGCGGCGAAGACAGCACCCTGGTGATTCCCGGAGACATTCCCCTGGTTCAGGCGGAGGATATCGAGCAGGTGCTGGCCGCGGCTCCGGCGCAAGGTTCGGTGCTGGTGCCGGGCTGGGATGGGCGCGGCAGCAACGCGGTGTTGCGGCGTCCCGCCGGCCTGTTCCCTTTGCGTTTCGGCAACGACAGTTTTCAGCCGCACCTCCGGGCGGCGCAAGCCACCGGCATGCCCTGCGTTGTACTGCGCCTGCCGCGCCTCGGCCTGGATGTGGACAATTCTGCCGACCTGGTCCAACTGCTGGCAGCCCAGGGCAACAGCAGGGCGCAGCGGCTGTTGCGCAGCTGGAATCTCGAGCCGCAGGCGCTTGCCGCGCATGAGTGAAGCCAGTACGGAAATCCGCGTTCTTCCTATTCCCGGCATCGGCGAAGTCCGCGCCGGCCACGACGTTGCTGCGTTGCTGCTTGAGGCGCTGTCCCGCGCTGGCCTGCAGTTGGCTGAGGGAGACGTCCTGGTCATTAAGCACAAGATTATTTCCAAAGCTGAGGGACGGGTCGTTCGACTCGACAGTGTGCAGCCTTCTCTCCAGGCGAAGGAGTGGGCGGCGCGCTACCAACTGGATGCGCGCGTCGTGGAACTTGCTCTGAGCGAGAGCAGCCGGATTGTGCGCCAGGAAAATGGCATCCTCATTACCCAGACCCGGCACGGGCTGGTGTGCGCCAACAGCGGCGTGGACCTCTCCAATGTGGACGGCGGGCGCAGCGCCGTCCTGCTGCCCGAGGACCCCGATCGCTCCGCCGCCGAAGTGCGACGCCGCCTCCAGGAGCGCTTGCGGCTTTCGCTCGCGGTCATTATCAGCGACAGCTTCGGCCGCCCCTGGCGGGAGGGGCTGAGCGAAGTAGCCATCGGCATCGCCGGCCTGCTTCCTCTGCACGACTACCGAGGCGGCCACGATAGCCATGGATATAAGCTGCACGCCAGCGTGGAAGCCATAGCCGATGAGCTGGCTTGCGCCGCCGGCCTGGTCTGCGGCAAGCTGACTGATACGCCCGCGTGTATCATTCGAGGGTTCCGTTTTTCGCCGGGAGAGGGACGGGCAACGCAGCTGGTCCGTCCGGCTTCACGCGACTTATTCCGGTAGGGGGAGCCAGATGTCGCGAAGTCTGACCACATTC
>DASVBI010000131.1:0-14714 GCA_036375915.1 Terriglobales bacterium
CAATGTCCTCGGGGCGCATGCGGTCGTAAGGGACGCCGCTGGGCTTGATGGCCACCAGGGCATGGTCGCGGGCAATAGCGCTGCAATTGCCGAAGGTATCAATCACCAGGCCGCGCGCCACCAGATCCAGGTTAGCCTTAAGAACTGCATTGCGCAGCGATTCCAGCATCATGTATGGCTCCGGGTTATGCCCGCGGGCGGGGCCAGAGTAACAGCGGCCGGCGCGTTCCCGCGGCCGACCAGGATTTAAGTTGCGGCTGGCAGCCGAATTTTTGCGGCTTTCATCTTACCGCGCCGAGAAGCGGAAGACCGTAGTTTCACGGTAATACTGGCCCGGCTGGAGCTCGGTGGAAGGAAAATCAGGGTGGTTGGGCGAGTCAGGATAGTGCTGCGTCTCCAGGCAAAAACCGTAGCGGCGCTGGTAAACCTTGCCCTGCTTGCCACGAATGGTGCCATCGAGAAAATTGCCGCTGTAGAACTGAACTCCGGGCTGGGAAGTAAAGACCTGAAGTACGCGCCCGCTGCCGGCTTCATGAACCTCCGCCGCCAGCACCAGGGTGCGGTCGCCTTCACGATTCGGAATCCAGTTGTGATCGTAGCCGCCTGCCAATTTCAACTGCTGATCGTCGGCGGAAATTCGCGAGCCGATGGTGACCATGCGGGTGAAATCCAGGGGCGTGCCTTGCACACTGCGAATTTCTCCGGTGGGAATCAGATCGGCGTTGACCGGGGTGAAATGGCGGGCATGGAGGGCAAGGCCGTGCCCTAAGATGTCGCCTTCGCCCTGGCCGGCAAGGTTGAAGTAAGAATGGTTGGTCAGGTTGACAACGGTATTCTTGTCGGTGGTGGCGGAGTAATCAATCTTCAGCTCATTCTGGCCGGTCAAGGTGTAAACGACCTTAGCAGAGAGGTTGCCGGGATAACCCTCTTCCCCGTCGCGGCTCAGGTAGGTGAGCTCCAGGGCGGGAGCGCCGTTGCTGGAGGTTTCCTTCGCCGTCCACAAACGTTTATTGAATCCGATGGCGCCGCCATGAAGGCTGTTGTCGCCGTTATTGCAGGGAAGAGTGCAGGTGACGCCATTGAGAGTGAACCTGCCATGGGCGATGCGATTGGCGAAGCGGCCAATGATGGCGCCAAAGTAAGCCCTGTCGGTTTCATAGCCGGCGAGCGTCTCGTAGCCGAGGACGACATCGGCAAGCTTGCCAGCACGGTCGGGAACCAGCAGATTGACGATGGCGCCGCCATAGTTGGTAATGTCTGCCTGCACGCCATTCTGGTTGCTGAGAGTGTAGAGGCAGGCGTCCTCTCCCTCGCGGGTTTGGGCAAATAGTCGTTTCTTCATCGCCTTCATTGTCGCATTGCCGGGCGGGTGGATTGTGAAAATGCAGTTAAGGCGATCCGCTCCGGGGCCGGCTTGCTTCCTCCTGACGAGTCAGGAGAGGCGGGAAACGAGCGAGCCGGCGGCGCTGCTACAGCGGATTGGCGACGGGCAAGGCCGGCGCCGGGGTACACGCGCAGATATGTGCGGCTGCGGCCACAAAGAAAATAGGAACACGGCGTTGGGTTACAAGTGTGCCGGCGAATCGGCTGCGCTCTCTTTATCGCGGAAAATGAGAGCACCCCATGGCACATCAATGGTGATATCGGGCCTGCCCAGAAGCCTCAAGGTCGCCATGCTAAAGGGCGAAGTTGTTACGGCGATAACTTCAAAAGTGCCGTTCTGGCCGGTCGCTCCCACGCGGTCTCCCTTTTTTGGGGCTCTTATTTGCTGGCGAATCATTCGACTGGCCCTCCCTGCTTAGTGTACAGCCGAAGGCGAACCGAGCGCCCTGCGTTTCATTGACAGTCGCCAGCCAGTTGGGCTAAAAAGCCGGGTTCGACCAACTGGCTGGAGAAAGTCTTCTTCCGGAACAGGAGATCCCGAGATGACGAAATTATGGCTGTGTGCGGCCTTCTTGCTGGCGATGGCGCCGCTGGCCCAGGCACAAGAACTGGCAGCCACTCCGCCCATGGGCTGGAACAGCTGGAATCATTTTGCCTGCAAGGTGACGGCGGCCGATATCCGCGTCGCGGCTGACGCGATGGCCGGCAACGGCATGAAGGCAGCGGGCTACACCTACGTGAATATCGATGACTGCTGGCAGGGCAAGCGCGACGCCCAGGGCAACATCCATCCCAACGCACGCTTTGGCGACATCAAGGCGCTGGCCGACTACGTGCACAGCAAGGGCCTGAAGATCGGCATCTACTCCTCTCCCGGCCCGCAAACCTGCGCCCGGCACGAAGGCAGCTACCAGCACGAGGCGCAGGATGCGAAGCAGTACGCCGCCTGGGGGATTGATTACCTGAAGTACGACTGGTGCAGCGCCTCAGAAGTGTACAAGCCGAGCCAGATGCCGGAGGTCTACAAGAAAATGCACGACGCGCTGGCGGCCACGGGCCGGCCCATTGTCTACAGCCTGTGCCAGTACGGCATGGAGCGGGTGTGGCGCTGGGGGCCGTCGGTGGGCGGCAACCTGTGGCGAACCACGGGCGACATCAGCGACCACTACGACCGCATGGCGCTGATCGGATTTCAGCAGAACGGGCTGGAGAGCTTTGCCGGGCCCGGACACTGGAACGATCCTGACATGCTGGAGATCGGGAATGGCGGCATGAACCACGACGAGTACATCACGCACATGACGCTGTGGTCGCTGCTGGCGGCGCCACTGCTGGCGGGCAACGATTTGTCGAAAATGAGCGCCGCGGACCTGGCCATTCTGACTAATAAGGAAGTGATTGCGGTGGACCAGGACGCTAAAGGAGTGCAGGGGCACCGGGTGGCGCAGGAGGGTCCGCTGGAAGTGTGGGCCAAGCCGTTGTCCGACGGGAGCTACGCCGTAGGGCTGTTCAATCGCAGCGAGTCCCCGGCTCCCATTACTCTGGAACTGAAGGACATTGGCAGGAGCGGCTCGCTCCAAATACGCGACCTGTGGGCGCATCGGGATCTGGGATCATTCAAGGACAGCTACACGGTAACGGTGGCGAAGCATGGAGCGGCGATGCTGAAGGTGAAGTGAGGTGGGTGGCCACAACCGATCCGCGACGAAAAGATACCCACATTTGGCGGCCGGGGATTTGTGACGAGAATCAACGACCGTGAATGCGGCCAAATGTGGGGCACCCCGCCGCCCGCGCCAAATGTGGTCACGCCGCCGCCCGGGCCAAATGTGGGGCACCCCGCGCGCCATGTGGGGCACGGCGTCTGCTAGTGTGAGGGCATGAGGATTTCCTGCGCCGCGATTCTGTTTGACATGGATGGAGTGCTCATTGATTCCACGCCGGCGGTAGCACGGGTATGGAGCCAGTGGGCGCGGGAGCGGGGTTTCGATCCAGAAAAAGTAGTGGGCCTGGCGCACGGGCGACCCAGCATTGCCACCATTCGCGACCTGTTGCCGAATGCCGATCACGAGGCGGAGAATCGAGAGGTAGAGCGGCGGGAGATTGCCGATCTGGAGGGCGTGGTTCCCTTGCCCGGGTCGCGGCCGTTGCTGGCCAGCCTGGCGGCAGAGCGCTACGCCATTGTCACTTCCTCCACGCGCAAGCTGGCAGAGGCGCGACTGCACGCCGCCGGGCTGGCGGTGCCGAAATTCTTCGTGACTTCCAGCGACATCGTGAACGGCAAGCCCCATCCTGAGCCCTACCTCAAGGCCGCCGCCAAGCTGGGGGCTGATCCGCGGGAGTGCATCGTGGTGGAGGATGTTCCTTCCGGCATTCGCTCCGGCAAAGCGGCGGGAGCGACGGTGATCGCGTTCCCAACGACGGTCAAAGGGGAGGAACTGCGCGCCGCCGGCGCGGATTGGGTTGTCCCTAATTGCGTAAGCATTGCAGTGATGGCGGGCCAGCCCAGTGGGCGAACCTTTGCTATCACCCTAGTGGAACATCCGATTCCAAAGGCACGCTAAAACTTCGCGGCTACTCCGGGCGGTCTGCCAGAAAACCGGCGCGAGCGTATGCGCGATCCAAGGAAGGCCGATACGATCGAAAACCGCAAATGGATGCGCTACGAAGTTACATACTCGCTCAAACATCCCGAAAACGGACTGCACGTAAGACTTGCACCCGAGGACCACAGGTAGTCCACTCTCCGGAATTGCCAGGGTCCCCGGTCGGATGGTGCGAGAGTCTCAGCTTATACGCGCACGGGCGTCACGGCTCCGCGACAGCCGCAAGAGGCGGGTGCTACAGGCCGGCGCAAGATTTGATATAGTCTGCCCCCGAGGTGTCTTATGGCGCGAATCGTCCGCTGCGGCCTGATCCAAGCGCGTAACGTGCTCGATGCCAGCCACACGCTGGCGCAGATCAAGAAGGCGATGATCGAGAAGCACGTCAAGTTCATCGAGAAGGCAGCGCAAAAGAAGGTGCAGGTGCTGTGCCTGCAGGAGCTCTTTTACGGGCCGTATTTTTGCGCCGAGCAGAGCGCGCGCTGGTATGAGCTGGCGGAACCGGTTCCAGAGGGCCCGACTACCAAACTGATGCGCAAGCTGGCCGCCAAGCACCACATGGCGCTGGTTGTTCCGGTCTATGAACAGCCCATGCCGGGACTCTATTTCAACACCGCGGCGGTGATTGACGCGGACGGAAGCTACCTGGGCAAGTACCGCAAACATCACATTCCGCACTGCCATCCCGGGTTCTGGGAGAAGTTTTACTTCACCCCCGGCGACCTGGGCTATCCCGTTTTCCAGACGAAACACGCGCGGGTTGGAGTTTACATCTGCTACGACCGGCACTTTCCCGAGGGGGCGCGGATCCTGGGGCTGAACGGGGCGGAAATTGTCTTCAACCCGTCGGCGACCGTGGCCGGGCTGTCCGAATATTTGTGGGAACTGGAGCAACCGGCGCACGCCGTGGCCAACGGCTACTTTGTGGGCGCGATTAACCGGGTGGGCGAAGAGAAGCCGTGGAGCATCGGCGAGTTTTATGGAAAGAGCTACTTCTGCGATCCGCGGGGCAAGATCGTGGCCCAGGCCAGCCGCGGTAAGGACGAGTTGGTGACGGCAGATCTGGACCTGGACATGATCAGCAAGGTGCGGCAGACGTGGCAATTCTTCCGCGACCGGCGGCCTGAAACCTACGCGCAGCTGACGTCACAATCGGCGTTCAGCGCGGCAGCAGACTGAGACCTTTCGCCATGGCTGCCAGCCCGTTTTCTACGGCACAAGCGCGCGTCGCCGGCAGTTCGCTCTACAACCCTGACCTGGCGCCGGTTCCCGCCGAACGCCGCACCTGGGGTACCTACAACTACGCGGCCCTGTGGATCTCGATGTCGGTGAACATCCTGACCTACATGCTGGCCGCCAGCCTGATCCAGGGAGGGATGGACTGGAAGCAGGCGCTGGCCACGGTGTTCGTGGGCAACTGCATTGTGCTGGCGCCGATGCTGCTGAACTCGCATCCGGGCGCGCGCTACGGCATTCCCTTTCCGATTCTGGCGCGGGCATCGTTCGGCGTGTTGGGAGCGAATGTGGCGGCGCTGTTGCGGGCGATCGTGGCCTGCGGCTGGTTCGGTATTCAGACCTGGATTGGCGGCGAAGCCATCAACACCCTGGTGGCGACACTGTGGCCGCAGTGGAAGCAGGTGGCGCTGGGGCCGTGGCTGTGCTTTTTTCTGTTCTGGCTGGTCAATCTGGTGGTGATCATTAAGGGTGTGGAATGGATTCGGGCGCTGCAGAGTTTCAGCGCGCCGGTGCTGATTGGGGTCGGACTCCTCCTGCTGGGATGGGCGTATCGTGCGGCACACGGCTTCGGGCCGATGCTCTCCGCACCTTCGAGGTTCGCGAGTTTCCCTGACTTTTTAAAATTTTTTGTGCCTGCGCTGAATGGAACCGTGGGCTTCTGGGCCACGCTTTCACTGAATATCCCCGACTTCACCCGCTTCTCGCGTGGTGTGCGGCAGCAGGCGGTGGGCCAGGCGGTGGCGCTGCCCACCACCATGGCGCTGTATTCCTTTATCGGGATTGCAGTGACTTCGGCAACGGTGGTGATCTACGGCAGCGCCATCTGGGACCCAGTGCAGTTGCTGAGCCGCTTTCATTCTCCGTTCGCGGTGGTGGTGGCGCTGCTGGCAATTCTTCTGGCAACTCTGAATGTGAACATCGGGGCCAACGTGGTTTCGCCGGCCAATGATTTCTCCAATTTGCGGCCGCGGCGAATCAGCTTCCGCACCGGCGGCATCATCACCTGTTTCGCGGGCGTGGCCATGATGCCGTGGAAGCTGCTGGCCAACTATAAAACTTTTATTCTGGGCTGGCTGGGCGGATATGCGGCGGTGCTGGGGCCGCTGGCGGGCATTCTGATCTGCGATTACTACCTGGTGCGGCGGCGAGTGCTGGCGGTGGACGACCTGTATCTGCGCGGAGGCGCCTACGAGTACTCCGCGGGCGTGAACTGGCGGGCGGTCGCAGCGCTGGTCATGGGGGCGGGAGCGGCGCTTTCGGGGCTAATGATTCCGTCGTTCCACTTTCTCTACGATTATTCCTGGTTCGTGGGCTTCGCGGTCGCTTTTATTGGGTACTACGCCTTCATGGCTTCATCCAGCGTGGCCGAACCTGTGGCTGAGTCCTAATCGTCAGCCAAAGCCGGGGTGTGGCGCCCCACCTTGGGCAGGACATGGCGGGCGAAGGCGTCCAGCTGCCCCTCTTCGTCGCCTGACATCAGATAAAGATTGAATTGTGTGACGCCGGCGGAGGCGAGGGCATGCAATTTGTCAATTTGCCGGCCGGCTGGACCCAGCAGGCAAAAGCGGTCCACGACTTCGTCGGAGACAAACTGCTTGTTGTCGCTCTCCACTTCGCAATGGTGGCGGTAGTCGTAGCCGGGGCGGTTGCGCACGTAGGAAATCAGGGCCGGGGGCAACTCCTCGGGCTTGTAGCGGGCGATCAGATCCACGACATGATTGGAAACCAGGGCGGGAAACCAGCGCACGCGCTCGCGTGCAGCTTTGACATCGTCGGACACCCAGGCAGGCGCGGCCGCCATGATCTGAATATCGGCGCGCTTGCGCCCGGCTTCCTTGGCGCCCTGCCAGACGAAACCCAAACACCAGGCGATGAGATCGGGATCGGCAAACTGCAGAATGATGCCATCAGCGATGCGCCCTGCCAGGGTCAGGACTTTGGGACCGTAGCCGGCGATCCACACCGGCGGCGAACCTTGAGCCCAGGTGATCTGCGTGGGCTGGCCATCGTACCTGATCTCCCGGCCCGCGGTGAGGGCACGAAAATCAGAGATTGCCTCTTGCAGATGCGTGGAGGTGACCGGCTTTTTGCCGAGCACGCGGCGGGAACTGTCGCCGCGGCCGATGCCCAGCTCCATGCGTCCGCCGGAAATCACGTTGAGAGTGGCGTAGAGGCTGGCGGTGACAGTGATATCACGCACCGCGGGATTGGTTACGCAGGTGCCAAGATGCAGCTTGGAAGTGTTGGCGGCCATGAGCGCCAGCAACGGGTAGGGATCTTTCCAGAGAATGTGGGAGTCGAAAATCCAGCCGTGGTGGAAACCAAGCTGCTCGGCCTGACGAGTGAGGCCAAGAATGCGCTCGACGGACAGGTCAGGTTTCAGGGTGAAGCCGAACTGCATAGCCACCTCCCCGGGAGAGATGGGGAGTTTAGCACAGGTGTAAAATGCTCCGGGTCCTTCGAAAGTACGCATAAACGGTTGGAGCGTCGCGGGCTACGCGCGCCTGCCAATCGCCGTTCTTTTCCCGCTCCAGGGAGGTGTGATTTGGCTTCAAAGACTATCGGCGCCGGCGAAAAAACAGGGCTTACCCGTCAGGAGATCATCCGCAAGCAGAAGGAGTACATCTTTCCTGCGGTTTTTAATTACTACTCCGATCCGCTGCCGCTCGACCACGGCTATATGCAGCACGTATGGGACGTGGAGGGCCGAAAATACCTGGACTTCTTCGGCGGGATTGTGACCGTGAGCGTGGGCCACTGCAACCCGCGGGTGACCGGGCCGATGAAGGAGCAGATAGACAAGCTGCAGCACGTTTCCACCTGCTTCCCCATGGAGCCGATGGTGACGCTGGCGGAAAAGCTGGCGCAGATCACGCCGGGTGGGCTGAAGAAATCGTTTTTTACCAACAGCGGCACCGAGGCCAACGAGACGGCGGTGCAGTTGGCGCGCATGCACACTGGAAATTTTGACGTGGTGGCGCTTCGGCATGGCTACAGCGGGCGCTCGGCACTGGCCCAGAGCCTGACCGGGCAGAACACCTGGCGTCGGGGCGCGATTCAGGTGGGCGTGGTGCATGCCATGAATCCTTACTGCTACCGCTGCCCACTGGGGCTGAAGTATCCCGATTGCGGCGTGGCCTGCGCACGCGACCTGGAGGATGTAATCCAGACCTCAACTTCGGGACGCATCGCGGCATTTCTGGCCGAGCCCATCCAGGGTGTAGCCGGGTTCATCACTCCCCCGAAAGAGTATTTCAAAATGGCGTTCAACATTGTGAAACAGTACGGCGGCGACTTCATTGCCGACGAAGTGCAAACCGGCTGGGGACGGACCGGGCACAAGTGGTTCGGGATCGAGCACTGGGAAGTGGAGCCCGACATCATGACCGCAGCCAAGGGATTGGGAAACGGCGTGCCCATTGGGCTGACGGTGGCGCGGCCGGAGATTGCCGATTCCATGCAAGGACTGACCATTTCCACTTTTGGCGGCAATCCCGTGACCTGCATCGCCGCCAAAGCGGTGATTGACGTGGTGGAGGAGGATGACCTGCGCACTAACGCGGCCGTAGCGGGCGGGCATTTCCGGCAGAAGCTGGAAGAGTTGCAGGAAAAGCACAACCTCATAGGCGATGTGCGCGGCATGGGGCTGATGCAGGCCATGGAACTGGTGGAGGACCGGCAGACCAAGAAGCCCGCGGCTACGGCCACTGCCGCGCTGATGGAGGAGGCCCGCAAGCGCGGGCTGTTGGTGGGCAAGGGCGGGCTGTGGGGGAACGTGATCCGCATGTCGCCGCCGCTGAACATCGGCAAGGCCGATGTGGAAGAAGCAGTGCGCATTCTGGATGAGAGCTTAAGCGCAGTGGAAAAAAGGTAGAGCCGCAATGGGCTTCGATACCCTCATCACCAACGGGACCGTGGTCACGGCAACCGATACTTACGTTGCCGACGTGGCCATTTCCGGCGGCAGCATCGTGGCGGTCGGAAAGGACCTGCCCCGGGACAACACTCGGCAGATCATGGACGCGGCGGGCAAGTACGTGATGCCCGGCGGAATTGATGTCCATACGCATCTGGACATGCCTTTTGGGGGCACGACCAGCTCCGATGATTTCGAAACCGGAACGAGGGCGGCGGCATTCGGCGGAACCACAACGCTCATAGATTTTGCCATCCAGTACAAGGGGCAGCCGCTGCGCCAGGCGTTCGATACCTGGATGAAAAAGGCGGAAAGCAAGGCGGTGTGCGACTACGCTTTCCACTGCATCATCACCGACCTGCCGGACGCGCGCTTGCCGGAAATCAAGTCGCTGGTTGAGGAGGGGGTGACCAGCTTCAAGCTGTTCATGGCGTATCCGGGCGTTTTCATGCTGGACGATGCCACTATCTTCAAGACCTTCCAGGCCACGGCGAAGCAGGGCGCGATGGTGTGCATGCACGCGGAAAACGGCGGGGCGATTGATGTCATCGTGAAACAGGCGCTGGCGGAAGGAAAAACGGCGCCCAAATACCACGCGCTCACCCGGCCGACGACGGCGGAGGCAGAGGCCACGGCGCGCGCCATCGCGCTGGCTGAAATGGCGCACGCGCCGGTTTACATCGTGCATTTGAGCTGCAACGACGCGCTGGAGAAAGTACGCGAGGCGCGCGACCGGGGGCTGCCGGTACACGCGGAAACCTGCCCACAGTATTTGTATCTTTCGATCGAGAACTTCGACGTGCCCGGGTTCGAAGGGGCCAAGTACGTGTTTACGCCGCCGCTGCGGGAGAAGTGGCATCAGCAGAAATTATGGGAAGGGCTGAAGAGCGACCTGGAAGTAGTTTCCACCGACCATTGCCCGTTCTGCTTTAAGGAACAGAAGGAATTGGGGAAGGATGACTTCACGAAAATCCCCAACGGCGGGCCGGGAATCGAGCACCGGTTGAGCCTGGTGTACAGCGGGGGCGTTGGCGGCGGGCATTTCAGCATCAACCGTTTTGTGGAACTGGTGGCAACCACGCCCGCGAAGCTGTTTGGGCTTTATCCGCGCAAGGGCACCATCGCCGCTGGGGCCGACGCCGATGTTGTGATATTCGACCCAAAACGCAAACACAAAATCAGCGCCAAAACCCATCACATGCGGGTGGACTACTCGATGTTCGAAGGCATTGAGGTCACGGGCGTGCCCGAGGTTGTGATGTCGCGGGGAGAGGTAATCGTGCAGAACGACAAATTCCTGGGGCGGCCCGGGCGCGGGCAGTTCAGGCGGCGGGCGGCGTATGGCGGGTAATAAGATGCGCTCCCGATCTTATTCAGTGGGCGAAAGACACAAGGTCCCTCGACTCGCGCTCCCCTCGCTAAGCTCGGGCCGCACTCGCTCGGGATGACAACCAGTGCTTGCGGCGGGAGGCGTACGCAGGACGATGAGATCAGCCCCGCGCTGAAAGTACCTCAGGGGCTGAAGCCCACACCATCGCTGAGCACTAACTGCAGGCCTGAAGGCCTGCTCCACCCAAAAGCTACTCGGGCGCAGATGAGAGAAGCACGCCAGGGCGCGCGACTGCTGCGGGGCGGCATACTTCGCCGGTGCGGATGAGGCGGGCGCCGCGCGCGGCCAACTGGGTTAGCGTGCTCCGGCCCACCTCCTGATTCAAGGTTTCAATAGCATCCACCACCACGGCGACGCGGCGGCCACGGTCGAGCAGGCCGTTGGCCGCCATCTGAACGCAATATTCCGTGACCACACCGAAGACGACAAACTCCGTGTCGCGGGAAAACCGATCCACAATGGCGGCGGCGTGCGGATTGGTAAAAACATTAATGTTCTGTTTTTCGAATAAAACCTGCTCAAAGTCGAGTAGATCCCCCGGCAGGGCGAAGGCGCGATCGTTGGGGACGGTGTACAGGCTTTTGGCGCGGGCTTCGGGGAGCAAATCCGCGCCGGGTGTGCCGCGCAGGCAGTGGGGAGGAAACTGGCTGAACTCGGGGTCGTCGGGAGCGTGCTGGCAGGCGCTGGAAATAAGGAAGGCATGGCGGTTGCGAGCCAAGTCAACCAGTTTGGCGACGTTGGGCAGAAGCCGCTCCGCTCCGTGGACATAGAGAGCGCCGCCGGGAAGCATGAAATCGCGCTGCACATCCACCTGCCAGAGAACGGTTCCAAGCGGGACGGACAAAAGGTAGAGCCTCCTCACAGTTGCGCTCGGGCGAAGACTTTAGCACAGGCACCCGCAAAAAGCTGCACTGGTTGATGACCGGGCAAGCGCAACTTTGCAAAGCCCGTGATTCATGCAAGAATAACGCCCGCTGCGCGGCGAGACGTCATCCTGTTCCGCGCTTCCGTCCACTACTGTCCCGAGGTGCGATGACCCGCTACGCGCGTCCCAACACGCTCGACGAAGCCGTTCATCTTCTTGCCGAGGAAAGCGGCACGCTGCTGGCCGGGGGCACCGATTTTTATCCCGGCCTGAGAGACCGTCCGGCCAGCGGAAACGTGATTGATATCTCCCGAATCAAAGAGATCACGGGGGTAATAGCAACAGCAGATGAAATCCGCATTGGCGGGCTCACCACCTGGAGAGAACTACTCTCCAGTTCCCTGCCGCGCTGTTACGACGGACTGAAGAGCGCGGCGCGGGAAATCGGCGGCATACAGATACAGAACCGGGGAACAGTGGCCGGGAACCTGTGCAACGCGTCGCCGGCCGCGGACAGCGTGCCGCCGCTGCTGGCGCTGGGTGCAGAGGTGGAACTGCGGTCGCAGGCGGGAAGCCGTCGGATGGCGCTGGCGGAATTCATCGTGGGCAACCGCAAGACGCGGCGGCGGCGGGAGGAGATTTTGAGCGCCGTCATCGTGCCGCGAATGCTGGATGACGCGGCATCGGTATTTTTGAAATTGGGGGCGCGGCGGTACCTGGTGATTTCCATTGTGATGGTGGCGGCGGTGGTCAAGGTGAATGGGGGGGTGGTGGAAGAGGCGCGAATCGCGGTGGGCGCGTGCTCGGAGCGGGCACAAAGATTAAAGGCGCTGGAGCAGGCGCTCGCAGGAGCAGAGGCGAAACCGGGGATGGGGAGGGCGGTGCGAGCAGAACACCTGGAGCCGCTTTCGCCTATTGATGATGTGCGCGCCACCGCCGCCTACCGGCGGGACGCTGCGCTGACGCTGGTGGCGAGAGCGCTGGATGCGTGCGTGGAGAATGGCTGAAATGGCGACGGTGGAGACCCCTGAGGCAAGCACCGGCACGCGGCTGAGTTTCACCGTGAATGGCCGGGGCGTGCAGATCATGGCCCGCCCGGTGGAGCGGCTTTCGAGGATGCTGCGCGAGAGCCTGGGTCTTACCGGCACCAAGGTGGGGTGCGACGCGGGTGATTGCGGGGCATGCACGGTGCTGCTGGATGGCGAGCCGGTAACGGCGTGTCTGGTGGCAGCCGGCCAGGCGGAAGGCTGCGAGATAACCACGGTGGAAGGATTGCCCGCGCGCTCGCCGCTGTTTGGCCGGCTGCAGGATTCGTTTTTGCGCCATGGGGCGGCGCAGTGCGGCATCTGCACGCCTGGCATGCTGATGGCGGCAACCGCGCTACTGGAACGGAATCGGACTCCTTCGGAAGATGAGGTGATGGATGCGATTGGGGGAGTGCTGTGCCGCTGTACCGGATATCGCAAAATCATTCATGCCATCTTGCGGGCAAACGCGGGAGAGCAGGCCAAGGTTTCAGCCGGGGCGGGCGAGGCAGTGGGCAAAAGGCTGGCGCGCCTGGACGGGCAGCGGAAGATCGAGGGCACAGAGATTTTCGGCGCGGATGGAATTCCAGCCGGGGCGCTGACCGCGCGAGCCATCCGTTGCCCCTACAACCGGGCGCGCTTCAGCTTCGGAGACCTGGATGCATTTGTGGCCGCGCACCCCGGTATTCATGCGGTGTTCACAGCGCAGGACATTCCAGGAGAGAACTGCTACGGGGTGATTCCGCCCTTTGCTGACCAGCCGGTGTTCGCCGAGGACGAGGCAAGGTTCCGTGGCGAGGCGGTGGCCGCGGTGGCAGGCGAGGCGGAGGCCGTGGAACAGTTCGATTCCGCGCGCTTCCCGGTGAGCTGGGAGGAGTTGCCGGCGCTGACCAGCGTGGAAGCGGCGCTGGCGCCGGATGCGCCCCGGATTCATGCCTATCGCGAAGGCAACGTGCTGGTGCGGGGGCGGGTGGTGTGCGGCAACGTGGAGAAGGCGCTGACGGAAGCGGACGTTGTGGTGGAAGAGGAATACGAGACGGGGTTCGTCGAACACGCCTACATCGAGCCGGAAGCAGGCTGGGCGCGGCGGGTGGGAGAGGGGATTGAGATTCAGGCGTGCACGCAATCGCCCTACATGGACCGCGCCGACCTCGCGCGCATCCTGGGGATTCCAGCGGAAGCGGTGCGGATCGTTCCCACCGCAGTCGGGGGAGGATTCGGGTCTAAGCTCGACCTTTCGGTGCAGCCCTTCGTCGCAGTGGCCGCCTGGAAGCTGGGGCAACCGGTACGCATGGTGTACTCGAGGACTGAATCCATCGTGTCCACTACCAAGCGGCATCCGGCGCGCATGCGGATCCGGGTGGGCGCGGGGCGCGACGGCAAGCTGATGGCGCTGGACTTCAGCGCCGATTTCAACACCGGGGCGTATTCCTCGTGGGGGCCGACGGTGGCGGCGCGAGTGCCGGTGCATGCCTCCGGGCCCTACGTGGTTCCACACTACCGCGCTCTGACACGCGCGGTGCATACCAATCTGGTGCCTGCGGGAGCATTCCGTGGCTTTGGCGTGCCGCAGACAGCGATAGCACAGGAACAGGCGTACGACGAAGTGGCGAACCGGCTGGGCATGGACCGGCTGGAATTCCGAATCATGAACGCTTTGACCAACGAGATGCCGACGGTCACCGGGCAGATATTGGGCGCGGGAGTGGGAATCCGCGCCTGCCTGGAGGCGCTGCGCCCCCGGTGGAAGGCGGCGCTGGCCGAGGCAGCTGCGTTCAATGCCGCCGCCACCGGCCCGCTGCGGCGTGGTGTGGGAATCGCTGGGATGTGGTACGGCTGCGGCAATACTTCCCTGCCCAATCCCTCGACCATGCGGGTGGGACTGAAGGCGGATGGGCGCATCGCGCTGCACCAGGGAGCGGTGGACATCGGGCAGGGGTCGAATACGATTGTGACGCAGATATGCGCCGATGCGCTGGGCGCGCCGATTGAGCGCTTCGACCTGGTGTCTGGGGATACGGCGCTTACGCCGGATTGCGGCAAGACCTCGGCTTCGCGGCAGACCTTCGTGACCGGAAAAGCGGCACAGATGGCGGGTACAGAACTGCGGCGCGCGATTGTGCGGCTGGCCGGCTGTTGCGATTGCGCAACTATGCGCCTGGAAGATGGCCGCGTGGTGGTCACAGAAGGCGCGAAAGAACACACGCTGAATTTGCGTGACTTGCCGCTGGACGAGCACGGATATGTGCTCACGCGAGAGGCCACCTTCGACCCGCCCACGCAACCGCTTGACGCT
>DASVBI010000397.1:0-6741 GCA_036375915.1 Terriglobales bacterium
TGTATATCGAGCCCGCGGGAAGCGACATCAGTGGCCACCAGCACCTTGAACCGCCCTTCGTCGAAGCCGTTCAGCGCGCTTGTGCGCTGCGACTGCGAACGGTCACCATGCAGCATGGCAATCAGAAAACCTTCACGCACCAGGTGTTTGGCCAAGCGCTCTGTCCCGCGCTTGGTGCGCGCGAACACCAGCGTGCGTCCCTTTTCGGAGCGGAGCAGATGGCATAGCGCGTCGAACTTGTCGTTCGCCACGACCTCGAAAGCACGCAGTTCCACGCTGTCTACGGGCTTCAAGGTTGAGCCGAGGGCGATGCGCACCGGAGCAATCGTGTACTCGCCTATCAGCCCTGCCACCGACGCCTGCAAAGTAGCGGAAAAGCACAATGTCTGTCTCTGTCGCGGCAATGCGCCCACAATGCGCCGGATGGAAGGCAGGAATCCCATGTCCAGCATGCGATCGGCTTCATCCAGAACCAGGATGGATACATGGCGCAGATCCACCAGCCTCCGTTCCATGAAATCCTCCAGCCTCCCCGGAGTCGCCACCAGCACGCGTGCGCCGGAACGAATCGCGGCCAGCTGGCGTCCTTCGGCGAGCCCGCCGATAACCAGCGCCGCTGGCGGAAGTGCTTTGCCACGAAGCTGCTCGAATTGTTCGTGCACCTGCATGGCGAGTTCGCGGGTGGGTACAAGCACCAGCGCTTCGACTCGCTTTGCGGAGGCGGATTGCAGCAGGCGCTCGATCATGGGCACCACGAAAGCCAGAGTCTTGCCCGTGCCGGTCTGAGCTGTGGCCATTATGTCTTTTCCCGCAAGAGCGTGCGGGATCGCTGCCGCCTGAATTGGCGTAGGGGTGTGAAACTGGAAGGTGGAGAGTCTCTGCTGCATAGTGGCAGACAGAGGCAATTCGGAAAAGCTTGTCATTCGAATCGTATCTTTCTTTCTGGAGGGCATCTCGCGAGACGCACTCAAGATGCGATTCGCGACGGTACAAAGGAAGCCGCTCAATGGTGGTGATTAACGCGAAATAAACGGAAGGCAGGAAAGCCTAGGAGGGTCAGACCGAAAACTGAGCGGGCTGCCACGCCACAAGCGAACCGTGGTCATCAGCGTTGTTACAGTATACCACGCCGGCTTGACGGGCGGGTGGGGCCGTACCACGATACGCAACAGGCGCTTGGCTTTGGCGGAAAAAGCAAAACCCGTACAGTTGAAGGCCCAAACCCTGGGCGCGTTCGAGGCCTATGTTCGTGAAGCCGAAACCGCAATGGAGGAGACGCTGCACCGGAGCGGCTCATTCCTCTGGTCGGACTTTGAACCGGAGCGAGCCCGGCAGGTGCGTGGAGGAAAGATCGTAGCGCAATTCTGGCTCGGCCGGGAACCGGTCAAGGTGCCCAATGGCCTGATTCACGACTGGATTGCCGCTGCTTTTATTCCTGATTCCACCGTGGAAGATGTATTGGCAATAATCCAGAACTACGATAACCACAAAAACTTCTATAAGCCGGACGTGATTGAATCAAAGCTTGTGAGCCGTCGCGGAAACCATTTTCATATCTACTTGCGGCTCCTGAAAAAGAGGATACTCACCGTTGTTCTCGATACTGATCATGACGTGAATTATCGCGCCCTGGACCGGGCACGCTGGGTCTGCCGCTCCCAGACGACGCGAATTGCAGAAGTAGAAAATGCAGGCAAACCCGAAGAGCGGGTGTTACCGCCCGATACCGGTCACGGTTTTCTCTGGCGCCTCAATTCATATTGGCGATTCCAACCGCGCGAGGCCGGCGTCGTGGTCGAGTGCCGAGCCATATCGCTGACCCGTGAGGTGCCATTTGGACTGGGGTGGGCCATCGAACCCATCATCCAGAAGCTCCCCAGGGAGTCACTCATTAACACCTTGGAAGCTACGCGCCGGGCGGTGCAGGCCAGGGAAACCTAACTGTGTTGGACTTCGAATCCGCGCCGATTTACGAAAAGTAGCGCCCTTCCGCCTGGCGCAAGCATCGCTGAGTGCTCGTGTAGAATTTACCCGTGTTCTTCACCGTGGAAGGTGTCAGGTTCCTTGTCCCGCGCCGGTTTCGCAGCGTGATGCAAAGCTTTCGCGGACTGTGCTGTTTCCCGAACCTGCTCCTTCTGTGGCTGCTCCTGGGGGCGTGGGTGTGTTCGCAGGCGCAAACGGCTACCGGCTCCCTGCGGGGCGAGGTGCAGGACACCGACGGCCGGCGAATCGCCGCCGCCACCGTTGTGGTCGAGGCTCCGAGTTCAGCATTAAAGAAACAGGTCCAGGCCAACCAGCGTGGTGAATTCCGGCTGAATGACCTGTTGCCGGGCCCTTATCGCATTACAGTGCGTGCCCGCGGATTTGCTGAGACCACTGCCGATGTCAGCGTTGTCGTGAGTTTCGTGTGCGACCTGTTGGTCACGTTGAAGCCCGCCTCCATCCGGCAAACGGTGAACGTCACCGGGTTGCCCTCCTCAATTACCACCGAGCCTCTCGATACCGCCAGCGCTGTGCACCAGGGCGCCGTCACTTCGCGAGACCTGGTGATGATCCCATTGGCGCAGCGTAGCTTCGCCAACATCGCATATCTTGTGCCCGGCACCGAACCGGTTGAGCCTTCCGACCCCAGCAAGGCCAGGATCACGGCTGTTTCCACCGGCGGCAGCTCAGGGCTGAATAATGCCGTCACGGTGGACGGCATGGATGACAGCGACGACTACATCGGCGGGTTTCTGCAGAACCTTTCCCCGGATGCGATTGAGGAATTCGCCTTCCGAACTGCCCAGGAGGATGCCGATACCGGCCGCACAACCGCCGGCTCAGTCGTCATTACCACCCGTCACGGCAGCAATGATTGGCACAGTGGCGCCGCCTTCTACGAGCGTGCCGCGGCGCTGACCGCCAGGTATCCCATCGAGAATCCTGCGCCTGCTCCCAAACAGGCTTTTTCACGCCAGAACTATGTTGGCACTCTGGGAGGTCCGCTCCAGAAAGATAAGCTGTGGATTTTTACGTCGTTCGAGTACGCGCACGAAAATGCCAGCATTGCTTATAGCCCGCAAAGCCGGTCTGAATTCGCATCGTTAGCATCGCTGGCCAGGATGGGCCTCATACCGGGCATCAGCTCCATCCCGGTTCCCGACAGCACTCCCGTTCTATTCCGCGACGCTCTCGGTTCGCTGCGGCTGGATTGGGCCCAGAACGTGAAGTCGCGGTGGTTTCTGCGCGCTGCCTTAGACAACTACACGACTAATAACAACTTCGTGCAGCAGGGTACTCTGCCTTCGACCGGAACCACGTCGGCCTCGAAATATGGCAATCTCGTGGTCAACAACACCTACGCCTTCAGTACAAATTGGCTGGGCACTTTCAGTATCGGCGCCAGCCTGTTGCACCACACCGAGGCCCGCAACCAGTACCTGGGATTTGCGCTCGCATTCCCCTTCAGTTCGACAGCTCAGACTATTTCCGGTTTTGAAACGTTCGGCGACAACCAGTTCCTGACTGCCGTTACTGCCTTCCCAGTATTGCGCAATCAGCAGAAGTACCAGCTCCGTTATGACCTCAGCCGTTCAGCGGGCAGGCACGCTTCCAAGTTCGGCGTTGACTTTATCCATGAACCCGTGCTCAGCGGCGCTTTGTCCGGCTCGGCGGAGACCCTGCTGCAATATGGGAGCAATCCCGATTTCTACGCCGCCAACCCGGCGCAGTTTTACTTCGATTTGAGCTGCTTCAACCCTCCTCCCGGCGTGGCCTGCACCCATACTTCCGCATCAGACGGCAGCTTCCGGCAGAACGTGCAGCGACTAGGGCTCTACGCCCAGGATTCCTCCCGCATCTCGCGAAACCTGACCATCAACTACGGGCTGCGCTGGGACACGGCCTTCGGCCTGCTCACCGCGTCCGGGAGGGACCAGTCGCAGAACCCCGCTTACCTCACCCTGAAGGCGCTGCAGATTCCGCTCGTCAATGGGGCGCCGCATGATTATCGTAAAGCGTTTGCCCCGCGCCTCGGTGTTGCCTACACGCCCGGGCGGAGCGAGAGAACTGTTGTTCGGGCCGGGGCTGGTCTCTTTTACAACGACCTTGCCCAGAGCGGATGGGTTGCCGCTCTCCAGGCAGTGAACGCTCCTCCCGCACCCTGCATCCGTGCGAGTGATTCGGGCTGTATTCCAGGGGCCAGCCTCGGAGGTGCAGGCGCCGTGATCGCCTCCAACTACCGTACTCCCTACGCTATTCACGTTACTGCCGGCATCCAGCATGCATTCAACGATCATTGGACCCTGAGTGCGGACTATACCCGGGAGGCCGGAATGCACGGATATCGCGCCTATTCCTATACCGGCGGCGTGAACCTGTTCACCCCGCTGCTGCCTCAGAATGATGTCGCGCAAGCCGTTCTGGTCCCCAACATTGATTTGTACAAGTCGGATAACCGCAGCAGCTACGATGCGCTCATGGTCCGCCTGCAGGGCACCACGCGCCGCTTCAGCCTGATTGCGCATTACACGTTGTCCAGCGCCAAAACTTGGGGATGCGTTCTGGGCGAATTATGGGATTACGTGAATGGCGTCTGCAACCCGCTTCAGCCTTTTGCGCCTGGGGACTACGGCCCCTCGGGAGAAGACGTAAGAAACCGCTTTGTCGTCTCGGGTATCTTTCATGTGCCGGCGGGCTTCGAAGTGAGCACGCTGACCCAGGCGGAGAGTGCCCGTCCTTTTGTAATCACCACCGCTGATGGCAGCGGGCGTATCTCCGTCAACGGCATTCCAACCCGCCTCGATGAGTTCCGTGGCACACCTTTTGTGCAGGTGGACCTGCGGATCATGCGGCCCACCAAGATCCGTGAAGGCTGGACGGCGATGCCGTTCGTGGAGTTCTTTAATCTGCTGAATCGCAACAACCCTGGAGCCAACTTTGTAACCAACGTGGCGGCGCTGCCCGTGCCCGCCGCACAAATCGCCTCCGGCAACGTTACCGACCTCTGCCTCAACCCGGCTTGCACCTTGACGCGGAAGGTCACCTCACGGCAGCAACTTGCCCGGCCGGCCGGCGCCCTGGGCGATTTCTTTGGGCCGGGAACAACGGTTGGCATTCCTTTCGCCGCACAAGTCGGCGTGCGAGTAAACTTCTAGCGTTTTTGAATGGGCTCGAAAATTGCCACCACGGAGTAGCCGCGAAAAGGGAGGCCTGTGACACGAAATCGTTTCATCGTCGGCTTGGTTTTCCTGGTGTTCTTCGTGATGTCGTTTCTCACCAACATTCTGGGGCCCATCGTGCCCGACATCATCAGCAGCTTCCGGGTAAGCCTCACGGCCGCCGCCGTGCTGCCTTTTTCCTTCTTTATCGCTTATGGCGTGATGTCCATCCCGGCGGGGTTCCTGGTCGAGCGCTTCGGGGATAAGCCGGTCATGGTGGCAGCCTTTGTCGCCAGCACACTCGGCTCTGCATGTTTCGCCCTGTTTCCTGCCTATGAGGTTGCGGTGGCCTCGCTGTTCCTGATGGGAGCCGGAATGGCAACTCTGCAGGTGGTAATCAATCCCTTGCTGCGGGTCGCCGGCGGGGAAGAGCACTTCGCCTTCAACTCGGCATTCGCCCAGTTGGTGTTCGGGTTGGCATCATTTATCAGCCCTCGGGTTTACTCCTATCTGGTGCAGAACCTTGGCCGCGGCAACGGCCGAGACTGGTTCGTGCGCCTGCTGGCGGGGCTAACCCCCCGCACCCTCCCCTGGGTCTCGATTTATTGGATTTTTGCCGCTTGCAGCGTGGTCATGATAGCCGTCACCTGGCTCTCTCGCTTTCCTCAGGTCAAACGCACCGAAGAGGAACAAGCCGGCACGCTGGACATGTACCGCAAGCTGCTGCGCAACCCCATGGTGTGGCTGTTTTTCGGATGTGTGTTCGCTTACGTGGGCTCGGAGCAGGGCACCGCCGACTGGATTTCCAAGTTCCTCGCGCAGTACCACGGCTTTGATCCGCATACCGCCGGCGCGGCCGCCGTCTCCTGGTTTTGGGGGCTGATGACGGCCGGGTGTTTCATTGGCATGGGCCTGCTGAAACTTTTTGACAGCCGCCGCGTGCTCATCGGCTTTTCGGTGGCGGCGATTTTATGTCTCACCGTGGCGTTGTTCAGTTCCTCTCGCGTGTCGGTGGTGGCATTCCCCATGATCGGTCTATTCGCCTCCATCATGTGGCCGGTGCTGATGTCTTTAGGCCTGAACTCAGTCGCTGAGTACCACGGTTCCTTTGCCGGAATTCTCTGCACCGGCATCATGGGAGGCGCGGTGGTGCCGCTGATCATCGGGCGCCTTGGCGACCTGTTCGGGCTGCGTGCCGGCATGGCTTTTCTGTACCTGACCTTCGGCTGCGTGCTTAGCGCCGGCTTCTGGGCTAAACCCCTTATCGCCAACGCCACCATCCGCGACAAGAAAGCAGTGGCTCAGCCAGCCCTTTAGGTCCCTTGCGGAGAGGAAATGAGCTTTCTGGTGAAAATTAGCGGCGATGCCAGAGTCACCGTAAGGCGGTCCGGCGCTCCCGACCCTGACGGCAGCTGCGTTATCTACTGGATGCAGCGCGCGCAGCGCGCATGGGACAACCCGGCCCTGGACGTGGCGGTTCGCGTTGCCAATGAGCTGCGCAAGCCGCTGGTGGTGTTTTTCGCCCCGGTTCCGTTCTATCCCGGAGCTAATCAGCGCCATTTTGCCTTCCTCGCCGATGGCATTCCTGATATTGCGCAAG
>DASVBI010000115.1:0-7061 GCA_036375915.1 Terriglobales bacterium
CTGCTTTCTTTTCGGCAAGATGAACACCTGCTGCGTCGTGCGGCGCCGCGACACAGAGTTCGGGGGGCATGGCCGGTTACGAGCTTACCCCTGCTCCCGGGCTGTACGCTAGGCATACGAGATGCAGGGAGAGACTCTGGCGGATGTCTTAGCACGCCACCAACAGGGGTGAAAGGGCCCAGTTGGTCATCTGGGCTATAAATCCTCGTCCCAGACGCGCGCATAGCAGGTTTTCACTTGGCCGGTAAATTCGTCGCCTGCTGAAGCGGATGTGGTTTTGGAGGAGCAGCAGGGAGTGTAGGAACGCAGGTAGTGTCAGATTTGAACCTGCATCCACCGCGGCTCACAAAGCAAAAGGGACGGCTCTGAGCCGCCCCTTTTCTTGGCTGGTGCTTCAAATGTTTACAGCGGTTTTACGTTCTCTGCCTGCCAGCCCTTGGGCCCTTTTACGACGTCGAACTGGACCTGTTGTCCTTCCTGCAGGCTGCGAAAGCCGCTGGATTGGATGGCCGAGAAGTGGACGAATACATCTTCGCCATTCTGGCGGCTGATGAAGCCATAGCCCTTCGCGTCGTTGAACCACTTTACAGTTCCTGTTTCCATTGTGTTGCCAATTCCTTTTCTGGTGATTTTTGGTGCGAGATCAAACGCAGGACAGTGCAGGCAGGTGCTATTTAGCTTACTGCTCACAAACCGCTTTCGATCAAACGCAACTCCATTTTATCTCAGAGAAACGATATTTCTGCAAGTATTTGTCGGCTATAGGGATACGCGCGGCCCTCGATAGGGCTGCAAGTGAATGAGAAGGTGAGACTTAGCTGGGGAGCACCAGAGCAATCCCGGAAGGGGAAGCAGCCAGACAATGTTCAGCACCCGCCTGCCGGCGGGATGCACCCGTTCGATGTTTCGCAGTGCTCGTGCTCGGGACAAACTCGCAGATCCCGCGTGCACACGGGCAATGCTCACCCAATTATCTGTCGTCCCCACACGGGCCGCTGCGAGCAGAGCCCCGGGCCCTACACGATTCTCACTTGCCCGCCAGTTGCCGCAGCACGTACTGCAGAATCCCGCCATGCTTGTAGTAGAGCGCTTCCTGGGGGGTATCAATTCGGACCTGGGCCTGGAACGTAATCTCGTTGCCATCGGCGCGGCGGGCCCGCACCTGGACCACTCGCTGGGGGGAAAATTTGTCAATAATTGGAGCCAGGCCGGCGATTTCGTACACTTCTTCGCCCGACAGTCCCAGCGACTCCGCATCCTGCCCGTCCCTAAACTGCAGCGGCAGCACGCCCATACCCACCAGGTTGGAGCGGTGAATGCGCTCGTAGCTTTCCGCAATGACAGCGCGCACCCCCAGCAGCCGCGGCCCCTTGGCCGCCCAGTCGCGTGAGGAGCCGGAGCCATACTCTTTTCCCGCCAGAATGATGAGCGGCACTCCTTCGGCGATGTACTTTTCTGACGCCTCAAAAATGGTCATTTCTCTGCTCTCGGGGAGATGCCGCGTGAAGCCGCCTTCCAGGTTGGGAACCAGCTTGTTGCGCAGGCGCACGTTGGCGAAGGTGCCGCGCACCATCACTTCATGGTTGCCGCGGCGGGAGCCGTAGGAGTTGAAATCCTTTACCTGTACCCCGTGGGCGATCAGATATTTTCCCGCCGGGCTGTCACTTTTAATGGAGCCTGCAGGCGAAATGTGGTCAGTGGTTACGCTGTGTCCCAGGATGGCGAGCACGCGCGCGCAGCGGATATCCTCTACCGCCGGCGGCTGCGCCGGCATGTTCTCGAAGTACGGCGCCTGCTTGATATAGGTGGAGGTGCTGTCCCAGGTGTAGGTCTGCCCCTTGGGAATGCTGAGCGAGCGCCAGCGCTCGTCGCCCGCGAAAACCTCGCCGTAGCTTTTGCGGAACATGTTGGCTTCAACGGAGCTGCGGATGGCCTCGTCAACCTCCCGCTGCGAGGGCCAGATCTCCGACAGAAATACCGGCTTGCCCTGGCGGTCGCGGCCCAGGGGCTCGTTTTGCAGGTCAATGTCAATGCGTCCAGCCAGCGCGAAGGCCACCACCAGCGGCGGCGACATCAGGTAGTTGGCACGCACCTCCGAATTAATACGGCCTTCGAAGTTGCGGTTCCCGGAGAGCACGGAAGCCACCACCAGGTTGTTCTCGTCAATGGTTTCCGAGACCTCCGCCGGCAGCGGCCCGGAGTTGCCGATGCAGGTGGTGCAGCCGTAGCCCACTAAATTGAAGCGTAGCTTGTCCAGGAAGGGCGTGACCCCGGCGCGATCGAGATAATCGCGCACCACCTTGGAGCCGGGCGCCAGCGACGATTTCACCCACGGCGGCACACTCAGCCCTCGCTCCACCGCCTTTTTGGCCAGCAGCCCAGCAGCCAGCATGACCGACGGGTTGGAAGTGTTGGTGCAGCTGGTGATGGCGGCGATGACCACGCTGCCGTGGCGCAGGCTTTTCTTCACATCCACCAGCACCGGCTTTTCCGCCGCCGGAGCTTCCGCGTCTTCTACGCCCACCGCGGTGGGGCTTCCGCCCTCGCCTTCCCAGCGCCCGATCACGCGCAGCGCGTTCTGCGTGGGCGTGTTGTTTTTGGCGGCGGCCGCAGCCGCCTTGGGCGGCTTGATCAGCTGGGGCAGCGCCTGCTGGAACGATTCGCCGGCCCGGGAAAGAGGCACGCGGTCCTGGGGGCGCTTGGGGCCGGCCAGGCTGGGCTCCACCTTGGCCAAGTCCAGTTCCAGCAGCTCCGAGTACTCCGCTTCCGGAGTCTTTTCATTGTGGAACAGGCCCTGCTCGCGGCAGTAGGCCTCCACCAGCGCGACCTGCTCTTCGCTGCGTCCGCTCAAGCGGAGGTAGCGCAAGGTCTCCGCGTCAATGGGAAAGATGCCGCAGGTGGCGCCGTACTCGGGCGACATGTTGCCGATGGTGGCGCGGTCGGCCAAGGGAAGCGACGCCAGCCCAGGACCGAAGTACTCCACGAATTTTCCCACCACGCCGTGCTGGCGCAGCATTTCGGTGATGGTCAGCACCAGGTCGGTGGCGGTGGAACCCTCGCGCAGCCTGCCCTTCAGGCGCACCCCCACCACCTGCGGGATCAGCATGGAGACCGGCTGGCCCAGCATGGCGGCCTCCGCCTCGATGCCGCCCACGCCCCAGCCCAGCACGCCCAGGCCGTTGATCATGGTGGTGTGCGAGTCGGTACCCACCAGCGTATCGGGATAAGCCTGCGGGCGCGCGCCGTTGGATTGCACGAATACCACGCGCGCCAGGTATTCCAGGTTCACCTGGTGCACGATGCCGGTGTCCGGAGGCACGATGGCCAGATTGCGAAACGCGGTTTGCCCCCAGCGCAGGAAGGCATAGCGCTCCTTGTTGCGCTGGAACTCCATGTCGGCATTCACCTGGAAGGCCCAGGAGGTGCCGAACTCGTCCACCTGCACGGAGTGGTCAATTACCAGCTCGGCCGGCTGGATTGGATTAATTTTGCCGGGGTCGCCTCCCAACTGCCGCATGGCGTCGCGCATCGCCGCCAGGTCCACCACCGCGGGCACGCCGGTAAAGTCCTGCATGAGCACGCGGCTGGGGGTGAAGGCGATCTCTCGCTCCGGCACAGTGTTCTTCTTCCAGGCAGCCAGGGCGCGAATGTCCTCCGCTTTCACCGCTTGCCCGTCTTCGGTGCGCAGCAGGTTCTCCAGCAGAATGCGCAGCGAAAACGGCAAGTGGCGGGTCGAGATGCCCTGCTTGTCGAGCGCGTCCAAGCGGTAAATTTCGTATTCTTTTTCGCCCACGCGCAGGCTGGAACGGCTGCCAAAACTATTTGCCGACATGATTGCCCCTTTGAGGAGACGTTGCAAGCAACGTCTCTACCCTTTATGCGTAATAGTGCTAAGCCCTCTTGCCCGACGGTAGAGACGTACTTGTTCCGTCTCGCTTCGCCCGTGAAACTCTCTAGTGTAAAACACTTCATGCGGGAGCTGATGCCGCAAGCTGCTCTCAACCTTTATGCCAGTGTTTTTCTCTATATTTACTGATGCTATTGCCACACAAAGAGCGACATCAGAATTTTCCACCCAGCGCCTGGAACACCAGAAGCGCATTGAGCGCGAGGATAACAGTGATGGTCGCGTACGCCAGCCAGTTGGTGCGGCGGGCATTGCGCAGGTGCCCCATCACGTCCTGGCGGCGAGTCAGAATAATGAGCGGTATCAGCGCAAAGGGCAGAGCGAAGCTGAGCACCACCTGGGAGAGCACCAGGATCTTCAGCGGGTCGAGGCCAATGGCAATCACCACGAAGGCGGGAATCATGGTGAGCAGGCGACGCAGAAAAATCGGAAACCTGATTTCCAGAAAGCCTTCGATGATGACCTGCCCCGCCATGGTGCCGACCGTAGAAGACGACAACCCGGAGAGCAGCAACGCTACCCCGAAAGCCATGGCGGAGAAGCGCCCCAGCAGCGGGCGCAAGGTTTCATGCGCCTGCTCAATGGACATCACGTGGCGGCCGGCGTGCGCAAACACCGCGGCTGCCATGATGATCATGGCGGAATTGATGAGCCAGGCGCCGTTCATGGCCGCCAGCACGTCCCACAGTTCGTAACGCACGTGGCGCACGCGATGCACCGTGCCGTTGGGCGAGCGCTCCTCTTCCTCTTTGATCCGGTGCTGCACCAGCGCCGAATGCAAATAAACTACGTGCGGCATCACCGTGGCGCCCAGCATGCCCACGGCGATGTAGATGCTGGCTGAGGTCAGGTGGGGCACCACCACATAATGGGCCACGCTGCCCCACGCCGGATGTGCCAGAAAGATTTCCACCGCGTAGCAGGCGGCAATGCCGAAAACGAAAGCCATGATCACCTGCTCCAGGCGGCGGAACCCATAGAGCTCGGTGGCCAGAATCAGAAAAACGCAGACTCCAGTCAGCAGGGCGGCCAGCAGCAGGTTGATGTTCAACAACAGGTAGAAACCGAGAGCGGCCCCCAGAAATTCGGCCAGGTCCGTGGCCACGGCCGCCAGTTCTGCAGCCGCCCACAGACTCAGGTTGGTGGTCCGGGAAAAATGCTGGCGGCAGTTTTGCGGCAGGGTTTTGCCGGTGGCAATGCCCAGCTTGGCGGCCAGGAACTGGATCAGGATAGCCATGGCATTGGACCACAGCAGCACCCACAGCAGGGTGTAGCCGAATTCCGTGCCGCCCTGGATGTTGGTAGCGAAATTCCCGGGGTCAATGTAGGCGATGCTGGCAACAAAAGCGGGGCCGAAATAGGACCAGATCTCAGAGCGGCGGAAGGAAGGCAGCCACTTGGAGCGCGGGCGCGCGCTGTCAGCCTGGCTTGAGGGGCTCGCCTCCATGGATAAAGACAGTTTACATAAGCCCGGAAGTGGGGCAATGGTCGGGACGCAGTCTCTGGTCGTTAGGCGGGAAGCTTCGCCTCCCATTCGGCCCACCACCAAGGGCCACCAACGGACAACTGAGGGCCGATGGCTGCTGTTTGACAGCAACTCCGCCCTCCCCCTAACCTGAATTGTTCCGGACAAGAGCAATGAAAATTCTGGTCATTGGCGGCGGCGGGCGCGAGCATGCCCTGGTGTGGAAACTGTGCCAGTCTCCGCGCGTCTCCCAGGTGTATTGCGCCCCCGGCAACGGCGGCATTGGCCAGGAAGCGGAATGCCTGCCGGCAGATGTGAAGTCGCTGGAATCGCTGGTGGAGGCCGCACAACGGGTGCAGCCCGACCTCACCGTCGTGGGTCCGGAGCTGCCACTTAGTCTGGGCGTAGTGGATGAGTTCACGAAACTCGGCTGGCGAACCTTCGGCCCGACGCGGGCGGCCGCCCAACTGGAAGCAAGCAAAACCTTCGCCAAGCAATTCATGCAGCGCCACCGCATTCCTACCGCTCACTACGCGGTCTGCGACTCGCCGGCGGAGCTCAAGGACGCGCTCGGGCATTTCCATCTTCCGGTCGTGGTCAAGGCTGACGGTCTGGCCGCAGGCAAAGGCGTGGTCATCGCCAAAACCAGAGAAGAAGCCTCAACCGTGGCCATGGATATGCTTTCCGGCAAGATGCTGGGCGAAGCCGGCAGCCGCGTGATCCTGGAAGAGTGCCTGCAGGGCGAAGAGCTTTCCTTCCTGGTGGTAAGCGATGGCGAACGAGTGGCCCCGCTGGTGGCCGCGCAGGACTACAAGCGGGTGGGCGAGGGCGACACCGGCCCTAACACCGGCGGCATGGGCGCCTATTCCACTGACGACATTATTGACGCCCAGATGCGCGAGTGGCTGGTGACCCACATCGCCCGGCCGGTGGTGGAGGGCATGATGTCGGAGGGTATGCAGTATCGCGGCGTGCTCTATTGCGGGCTGATGATGACCGCTACCGGGCCCATGGTGCTGGAGTTCAACTGCCGCTTTGGCGATCCCGAAACCCAGCCCATCCTCATGCGCCTGGAAAGCGACCTGGTTTCGGCCATGGAAGCCGCCATCGAGGGCCGGGTGAGCGATGGCGATTTCAAATGGTCGCCCCAGCCGGCCGTGTGCGTGGTGCTGGCTTCCGGCGGCTATCCCGGAACCTTCGCGGCCGGCAAGAAGATTGTTGGCTTGGAGCAGGCCGCCCGGCAGCCGGGAGTGAAGGTATTCCACGCCGGTACCAGCCGTCAGGATGGAACCTACTACGCCACCGGGGGCCGAGTGCTGGGGGTGACGGCTCGGGCTGATACTCTGGGCCAGGCGGTGGAACGCGCCTATGCCGCCGTTTCCGGCATCGGATTTGAAGGCATGCATTATCGTAAGGACATCGCCGCGCGGGCGGTGAAGCGCTGACTGGCTAGCCAGCAAGACAGCACATTTCTCAAGAGGAGCGGAAAACTTTGCCGGGCAAAACACTGGTATCCATTGTGATGGGCAGCGACTCCGATCTGGAGATCATGCGCGAAGCGGGCAAGGCGCTGGAAGAGTTTGGCATCGGCTATGAAATAGACGTGACCTCAGCCCACCGTTCGCCGGCGCGCACTGCCGAATACGCCTCCAAGGCAGCCGAGCGCGGAATTCGGGTCATCATCGCCGG
>DASVBI010000098.1:0-2814 GCA_036375915.1 Terriglobales bacterium
TCCCGACCTCAAGCAGATTGAGGCGCAGCAGATGGCGCAAGAGAGGAGCGTTTCCATTGCCAAGTCGGCCTTCGGCCCCAGGCTGAACGCATTTGGCGGTTGGGAAACCGACAGCTCCACGCTTTCCCAGGTGCAGGGCAATAACTGGGTGGCGGGACTGGAACTGCAGCTTGACCTGTTTCAGGGGGGCGCGAAAAAGGCGCAGTTGACCCGGGAAAAGGCGCTGCAGGAGCGGATGGCAGCGGCGCACCAGGCGGCCAGCGACCAGGTGCGGCTGGAGGTGCGGCGGGCCTACTACGATTTCGATTCCGCCCGCCAGCAGGTGGGAGTAGCGCAGGCGGCGGTGGGCCAGGCGGAAGAGAGCATGCGCATCAACCAGAACCGCTACGACGCAGGCATTACGACCATTACGGATTTGCTCACAATCGAAGAAGCAATGCGGCGCGCGCAGACCGACTACTGGGAAGCGGTGTACCGCCTGCGCACCAGCTACGCCAATCTGGAGCTGGCCACGGGAACACTCGGCGCCAGCTCGCCGGTGATCATGCCATGAATGACATTCTCAATTCTCAACTAACGTCCGCTGCTAGCGTGGAAGCGCAGGGCTTCAGCCCTGCGAAAAATCTGCCCATTAAGGCATGGGCTTTAGCCCCGGTGGCGGCCCTGGCGGCTCTCCTCTCTCTCGCGGCTTGCAGCAGCGGGCCGCGAACTGTCTCGGCGGCGCCGGAAGTCGTGCGCGGCGTGCAACTGCTCACGGTGCAGCGAGCCACCATTCCCGACACTCTGGATGCAGTGGGCACGCTGCAAGCGGCGCAGACCAGCCAGCTTTCCAGCCAGATCATGGGCAACATCGTGGAAATGCGGGTCAAGGAAGGCGACCGGGTGCAGCGCGGCGAAGTGCTGGCGGTGCTGGAGGACGCGCAGCCCCAGGCCGCAGTGCAGCAGGCTACCGCCGCGGAAAATGCCGCCCAGCAGGAGATTGTGGCGGCCGATTCCGATTACAGCCTGGCCGAGGCTACTTTCAAGCGTTACCAGGACTTGTACAACAAGAAGTCGGTGAGCCCGCAGGAATTTGACGAAGTCAAAGCACGGGAACAGGCCGCCTCCGCGCGGCGCGCGCTGGCTCAGGCCGGGTTGGCGCAGGCGCAGGCGGCGCTGGCGCAGGCGCGAACCACTCTGGGTTATACCCGTGTGCGCGCGCCCTTTGACGGCGTGGTCACGGAAAAGCGGGCCGACCCGGGCACGCTGGCCAGTCCCGGCATGGTGCTGCTGGTGGTGGAAGACCAGCGCCGCTTCCGGCTGGAGGCCAGCGTGGACGAAGGTGACATTCACCTTATCAAGCTGGGGCAAGCCGTGCCAGTAACGCTCGATTCCCTGCCCGGGGCGCAGTTCAACGGTCGCGCAGCTCAGATTGTGCCGGTGGCCGATCCCGCCAGCCGCAGCTTCATCGTGAAGGTCGAACTGCCGGCAGATGCGCGCCTGCGCTCTGGCTTATTCGGGCGAGCCCACATCGCGCGCGGAGAGCGGCAGGCAATTCTTGTTCCTCACAGCGCCCTGGTCGAGCGCGGCCAGTTGCAGGGCGTTTACGTGGTGGGCGAAGACCAAGTGGCCAGCTTGCGCTACATCACGCTGGGCCAGATAACGGGCGAGCAGGTTGAGGCTCTCTCCGGCTTGCAGAGCGGCGAACGCGTGGTGGCGACGCCAGGGGATCGGATGCTGGGGGGAAAGCGGGTGGAAACTAATTAGCCGAGAGACCCGGAGGCACAGAGATCGTAAGGCTCTTGGCTGAGTGCTGAATGCTGACTGCTGACTCCATCCGCGTTCATCCACGGCGAAAACGAATTTGATGAAGGAAATGCACGACAACTCGTCCACTCTTCGCCTGGCGGGCCGCATCGCCCACAGCTTCATCCAGTCGAAGCTGACGCCGCTGGCCATCACCGCGGCGCTGCTGCTGGGCGCATTCGCCATCTGGCAGACGCCGCGCGAAGAAGAGCCGCAGATCATCGTGCCCATGCTCGACGTCTTTGTGCAGATGCCGGGCGCCAACGCCCAAGAGGTGGAGCAGCGCGTCACCATTCCCATGGAGAAGCTGCTGCGCGAGGTGCCGGGCGTGGAGTACCTGTACTCCATCAGCCGGCCCGGGGTAAGCATGGTGATTGTGCGCTTCTACGTGGGCCAAAAAGAAGAAGACGCGATCGTCAGGACGTACAACAAGCTGTACTCGAATTTCGACCACATTCCGCCGGGCGCCTCGCGGCCGCTGATCAAGGTGCGCTCCATTGACGATGTGCCTATCCTGGCGCTGACGCTGTGGGGACCGAATTACAACAGCTACCAGCTGCGGCGCATTGCCGGCGAACTGGAGCAGTCGCTCAAAGAGCTGGACGACGTTTCAGAAGCGAAAATGATCGGCGGGCAGCCGCGCCAGGTGCGGGTGGTGCTGGACACGCAAAAGCTGGCGGCCTATGGGCTGACCCCGGGCGCGGTGGTCAGCCAGTTGCAGCAGGCCAACAGTCGCGGCATCGCCGGCAGCTTCGCCCGCGACAACCAGGAGTTTCAAGTCGAAGCCGGCCGCTTCTTCACCCGGGCCGAGGATTTGCAGCAGCTGGTGATAGGAGTGCACCAGGGCCGCCCGGTGTATCTGCGCGACGTGGTGCAAGAACTGGAAGACGGACCAGCGGAGCCGGACAACTACGTTCTGTTCGCCAACGGAGCGGGCGCTCTGCCGGCGGAAGGGAGGGGCCAGGGCCCCGCCCCCACACCCGTATCGGCGGCACAGGCCGGCACGGCCCGCGCGGAGTATCCCGCGGT
>DASVBI010000359.1:0-6210 GCA_036375915.1 Terriglobales bacterium
AGTTACCTGGGTGCGTTGCTGGAGCGGCGGCGAGGCTTGAACAATGACCAGGTCAATTTCCTGAGCACCATTATCGCGGCACTGCTGGCCGCACTGCTGGTGCGCTTGCTGTAACGGATGCCGGCACTCTGCCGCACAACGCAGAAAAGCGTTTCGCGTCCAGCACGCAAAGCAGCATGACAGCGGAACAGAGTTTCTGTTCAGGCAACCCGGGAGCATGGAACCGGCGTATGTTGCGTAAGTGGAACTCTGTTACCTGGCGGCGGCCTACCTGATTACCCGTAAGTCCATGTCCCACTGTTCCTTGCCTCAGCTTCGATTGGAATCGCAAAATTAATCAAACTTGGCGATATGGCTCGCATCTATTTTAGAGCCGGTCCCCGCGGCCACCCAGTGCGCGAGTTCTCCCAGTCCCGAGTTGCAAGCCGAATTGCATGATGAAGTGGAAAACTTTTGTGATTGGTTACGCGCTGGCGCTGGCGCTGCTTCTATTCGCGCAGCACCGCCCGGAGCAACCCCAGCAATCGTCAACTTTCGCGCACATTGTTGATTTGACGCACAGCATCAGCGGCAACAGAGCGCCACTGCCGCCCTCCAGCCAGATGCTTGCGCAGCAGCCGATCTCGGCAGTAATCGGCTATGGCAACGGGGAAACCGCGGACCCGCATTTTGCCACCCGCCTGGAGGCGCCGGCCCACTATGCCCCCGGTCTGTGGACGGTGGCCCAGATACCGCCGGAGCGGTTGTTCGCGCCCCTGGCGGTGATTGACGTGCGCGCGCAGGCGCGGCGCAATCCGGATTACCAGCTCAGCGTCAGCGACATCGCGGAGTGGGAAAAGTTCCATGGCCAGGTTCCACAGGGAGCGGTAGTCATGGCGCGCACGGGATGGGAGACGCGCTGGAACTCGCGGCGCGCCTATCGCAATAATGACAACCGCGGCGTTCCGCACTTTCCCGGCTTCTCGCTGCAGGCGGTGCGCTTCCTGGTGGAGGGACGCAACGTAGTCGGACTGGGAATTGATACCGCCAGCGTGAATTCCGGCGAGGTATCCAACTTGCCGTCGCCGGTCCGCAATTACGCCCTAAGCCACAGCGTGTACCAGATTACGAACATCTCCAATCTCGGCCAGGCGCCCCAAACCGGTGGCTTGGTGCTGGTGGCTCCCGCCAAACTGCAGGATAGTCCGCAAGCTCCGGTGCGCGTGCTGGCGCTGGCGAGATAGCTATCAGCTCTCAGCAGTCAGCATTCCGCCCAATGAGAGCAATCAGCCATTAGCAGTTAGCATTTAGCCAGTCCACATTGGCGGCAAAGCGAATCATGCCCACCCACTAAGTGCTAAATGCTGATTGCCGGGTTTAATCAGTCGCTGGGCTCATCCGTGCTGGCCGACTGCTGCTCGCGAATGCCCTCAAAGCGGTAAAAGCGCGGCTTGCCCTTGTGCTTCCAGTAGTGCGAATCGTAATAATCCACGCCCAAGCCGGAGTTCAGCGAACTGTAGAACGAGCTCTGCTCAGGATCCACCACAATGCCGGAATGGGTTCGCCACACTACCAAATCTCCGGGCTGCGGACGCTTGACGGTTTTAAATCCGGGCGCCCCGCGATAGAGGTCCAGCGAGTCCACGTAGGGATAGGCCAAACCGGCTTCGGCGTAAATATCATGCACCAGGTGTGAGCAATCGGGACGAGCGCGATGGGTGCGCGGAAAATCGAGGGCGGCGGCAATGATGGCCATGCCCTCCTTGGCCGGCGGCTTCTCTGAGCGCTTGTGACCGCGGTGCGCCGCCCATCCCGGCACGGCCGTGCCCAGGAAAGCCACAGTCATCAGACCCACAGCTACTCTGCTGGCTGCCACGATTTCCATTTTGATGCTGAAAGCGGCTTCCGGGAGTGGTTACTCCGGTTCCGGGGACTCCAGGACCTTAGCCAGCCTTTCGTGCAATGCCTAACCAGTAGAAAATAAGTGGTTTCTTGGGCCTATACCTTGAATCCCACCCGCCATAGCATGTAGCTGATGGCCTCGCGGGCAACCAGGAAAGAACGTTCCCAGAAGGCGTGGGGCAAGGAATCGGGGCGGGGGGTGGCATAGGCGGTCACGCCTTGACCCTCCAGCATCTGCTTCACCCGAAAAATATGATAGGCATCGCTCACCGCAAGACAGTTACGCAGGCCGTTGGTCTTCATGATCACGGCCACGCGCTGGGCAGACTGCACGGTATCAGAGCTTTGCGTCTCCGCGATCAAAGCGCTGTCGGGAATGCCCAGCGAATGCAGATAATCGCGCCCCACGCCGCCTTCGCTATAGGTGGGGTCGTAGCCGTAGCCGCCGGTGGTAATGACCACCGGGGCCAGACCTTTGTGGAACAGCTCATAGGCGTGGTCGAGCCGGGCACGGTAAATGGGAGAAGGACGGCCGGCATACTCGGCGGCGCCAAAAACCACGATGGCGGAGGCGGGACGGGCTTCGTCGCTGCGAGCCTGCCGCAGAATGCGGGCGCAGGTAATGGCGAACCAGACCGTGAGAAGGGCGAGAACGAGCGCTGTAATCCTGACTACAGGGTGCTTGCGGCGAGCCCGGTCAGCAAGATCAGCACTCATCCTTCGGCAAAAAACTTGGAAATTTCCTGGCTGGGAATGGCGCCTTCCCGCAGCACCTTCCAGCGGGCATCGGAATCGGTCAGGTCCACGATGGTGGAAGCCACTTCGCGGGGCGAAGTTCCGCCGTCAATAATAATGCCAATGCGGTTCTGCAGCTGGTCGCGGACCTCGACCGCGGTGGTGCACTCGGCGGCGCCGCTCAAGTTGGCGGAAGTGGCGGTCATAGGGATACCGGCCGCCTTGATCACCGCCACCGGAATGGCGGCTGCGGGAATGCGCAGGGCCACGTTGCCCGTATTGGCCGTAACTTTGAGGGGCAGCTTGGAGGCGGCGCGCACGATGATGGTGAGCGGGCCCGGCCAGAAGCGCCTGGAGAGGGCATAAAATTCCGGCGGCAGCGGCCGCGCCAGTTCCTCGGCTTGCTCGATATTCTCAATGAGCAAGGAGAGCGGTTTGTGCCGGGAGCGGGTTTTGATTTCGTAAACCCTGTCCACCGCGCGCAAGTTGAAAGGATCGGCAGCTAGGCCGTAAAAAGTATCCGTGGGCATGCCCAAAACCTCGCCTTTGCGGATTTGCTGGGCGGCATAGCTCACCAACGAGGGTTCAGGGCATTCCTGGCTGATTTTTATAATTTCCGGACGCAATCGGGTCCTTCCCTGGTATCAGCTTGAAAGCGCGAACGCTAACACAGCCCGCGTCCGCCCGCAAGCTAGCGGGGCCGCAAGCGTATGATGCATGCGAGCCTTCTATAAACAGCTTAGCAGGATAGCATTCCCGTGAAGAACCCGCAGGGGGAGCGGTTGCGGCCCGTCACCGGGCGCCACAACGCGTTGATCAAGCTGGTGCGCCGGGCTTTTGCCCGCGGTGAGCTCACCCCCGAGGGGGAATGCGCCGTAGAAGGCGCGCGCATTGTCGAAGAGGCCATTCGCAGCGGTCTGGGCTTGCGCGCGGTGCTGTTCAGCGAGTCCGGCCAGGCCCGCGCCGGCCGCCTGCTGCCCCAACTGGCCAGCCAGGTTGAGACCCTGCTTCTGCCGGATAAGCTGTTTACCAGCGTGGTCCCCAGTGAGACTCCGCAGGGCGTAGCCGCCCTGGTGCGGGTGAAATCGCATGCTCTGGAAGAGTTGCTGGGCACCCGGGAGAACACTCCCGCCCTGGTGGTGGCGGTTGCCGGGGTGCAGGATCCGGGAAACCTGGGCACCATCGTGCGCTCAGCCGAGGCTTTCGGCGCCAGTGGCGTGCTGCTGGGAGAAAATACGGTTAGCGCGTATAACTCGAAGGCGGTGCGGGCATCGGCGGGCTCGGTGTTCCGAGTGCCCCTCTTCAAGCAGGAACTGAAATTGGCGCTTCCCGCGTTGCGCCAGCACGGCTTGCGTTTGCTGGCCACATCGTCGCACAACGGAACAGCGGTGAACGATGTTCAACTCACTTCCTCCCTGGCGCTGCTGGTGGGAAGCGAGGGAGCGGGTCTGGCGCGTGAAATTATGGCTCTGGTGGACGAGGTGGTCGCCATTCCTCATTCCTCCAGGGTGGAATCGTTGAACGTGGGCATGGCCGCATCTATTGCGTTGTACGAAGCGGCGAGGCAAAGAGGTTTTTTTTACCACAGAGACACAGAGACACAGAGAAAAACAAGGTCAGAAAGTCAAGAGGATATTGGGGCGAGCACCTAGCCTCACTTACCGATCGCATTGTCACAGAATTGCGCATGAACCCGCGACTAGCATCACGCTGGTGTTCCCTGGCTTGCGGGCAGATGGAGGTGAACGATTCGTGTGGTTGAGATTTCTAAGGGCAAGGAGAGGCTGGAGCAAGATTCCAGGACGGAGCCCATCATCGGTGCGGCCATTGAGGTGCACAGACAGCTCGGCCCGGGACTATTGGAATCCACATATGAGGAGTGCCTGTGCCATGAGTTGCATTTGCGGAGAATACGATTTCAACGGCAGCTCGATCTTCCAGTCCTCTACAAGGGGTTAAGCTCAACTGTGGATACCGCCTGGATCTACTGGTCGAAGATACCGTACTGGTCGAATTGATTTTAATGTTCCGCTACTGAAAGACGGTATCCGAAGACCAGTTCTTTAAGGATGTGATTTTAAGGTCGATTTTGATCGGTTTTTGAAATGATTTTTGCTTTTCTCTGCGTCTCTGTGCCTCTGTGGTGAAAACGACTTGAATCTGTTTCAGCCCATTCCCGGGGATGAAAGCGGCGACCGCACGCGGCCGCTGGCGGACCGGATGCGCCCGCGCACGCTGGAGGAGTTCATCGGCCAGGAGCACCTGGTTGGGCCGGGCAAGCCGCTGCGCACGCAGATTGACCGCGACGACACCGGTTCCATCATCTTCTGGGGCCCGCCGGGCGTGGGCAAGACCACTCTGGCCAAGGTGATCGCCCGCCTGACCCGGGCGGAGTTCATCGAATTCTCCGCCGTGCTCGCCGGCATCAAAGAAATCAAGCAGGTCATGGCCGACGCCGACAAGGCGCGCCAGTACGGCACCCGCACCATTGTTTTCATTGACGAAATTCATCGCTTCAACAAGGCGCAGCAGGACGCCTTCCTTCCCTACGTGGAAAGCGGAGCGATTCGCCTGATTGGCGCCACCACCGAGAACCCCTCGTTCGAAATTATCTCCGCGTTGCTTTCCCGCAGCCGGGTGTACGTGCTCAAACCGCTAACGGAAGAACAGATCGTCACCCTGCTGCGCCGCGCCCTGGCCGACAAGGACCGGGGCCTCGGGGAAATGCAACTGCAGGCCGGCGACGAGGCCCTGGCCCGAATTGCCGCTTACTCCAGCGGCGACGCCCGCAGCGCCTACAACGCCCTTGAGGTTGCGGCCGGGCTGGCAATGCAGCAGCACGGGGGCAAAGCAGGCGCTGAAATCACCAACGCCATTGTGCAGGACGCGCTGCAGAAGCGGGTGCTGCTCTACGATAAGGCGGGCGAGGAGCACTACAACCTCATCTCCGCCCTGCACAAATCGGTGCGCAACAGCGATCCTGACGCCACCCTCTACTGGCTGGGAAGAATGCTGGAGGCGGGGGAAGACCCGCTCTACGTGGCGCGCCGACTGGTGCGCATGGCGGTGGAGGACATCGGCCTGGCCGATCCCCAGGCGCTGGCGCTCACCGTCGCGGCCCGCGACGCGGTGGACTTTATCGGCATGCCCGAGGGCAACCTGGCGCTGGCGGAGGCCGCCGTGTACCTGGCGCTGGCCCCCAAGTCGAATGCGCTCTATACCGCCTATGGCGCGGTGCAGCAGGACGTGGAGCAAACCGTGGCCCAGCCTGTTCCTCTGCACCTGCGCAACGCGCCCACCGGGCTGATGAAATCCATGGGCTACGGCAAGGACTACCAGTACGCCCACAACTTCGAGAACAAGGTCACGGATATGCAGTGCCTGCCCGACAATTTGCGCGGCCGCGTTTATTACCAGCCCACGGCTGAGGGCGTGGAACGCCGTATTCGCGAGCGTATGGAAGAGATCAGGAAGCGCCGGGCGCAAGCTGCAACCCGCGCTCCAGACCGGGATAAAAAAGAATCGTAATCCCTGCCCTGCAAATCCAAATCCACGAGTAAGGGGCATCAGGCTTTTGCCAGTTCCCGACTACTG
>DASVBI010000757.1:0-4587 GCA_036375915.1 Terriglobales bacterium
CCGATCTTACGGCGCCGAGTATTGATGGTTCACGAATGAATATCGAACTTAAATTGTTGGACGATCTTGTTTATTCCTTTTGCTCATTCGCGTATTGCGCGTTCATTCGCAGCTAAATTTTTGATCCGCGACCATCCGCGGTTGAGTTTCAGATCAGTGTTCTCAGTGTTAATCAGCGGTGAATTCCTATCCTTGTCCGCCGCGCTCCAATTTCAGGCGGATATTCACAAAGTTGTAAGGCGGCCACGGGCCGGTATATTTGAAATTCAGGCGATCGCCAAATTTCTGGGCGACTTTGTTGACAGCAGCGTCAAACTCAGCTTCACGGGCCTTCTGAATCAGGAACGCCGCGTTCATGATCATCTTGTCGCCAATGGGCTTGTTATCTCGCGAGGCCACGCAGACGGCGCGCAAACCGTCATAGATCTCACGCACGTAATTGGCGGCCAGTTCTGCCAGGGCCTTATCGATCATGCGGCCCAGCTGCATGCGCGCGAAATATGTAGATTGCAGGTGCTTGCGCGTCAATTCCTGGTGGAAACGATGGATTTCATCATGCTCGCGCTGCAGCTCTTCAATAATGCGGTCGCGGTCCCAGGTAACTTTCAGACCGAACTCAAGCTTGCCCGTCATCTGCTTGAGCACGTCTTTCAGCGACGAATAAATGCTCTTGAGCACTTCGCGGATATCATCGTCCGTACGGAAAACCGTGCCAAAGCTCATGGGGATGATGGTGTGAGTCTTCATCACCGTTTCGATCACATGCTCATGGGCGAGCGCATTTTCCCGAGTGGGGTCGAAGATGTACACCGCGGTCTTGCTGACGACGGCCGCAATATCCTGGAAATGAGCGGTGTAAACCGGCTCGCCGGCTCCTCCGATGCCCATCTTGCCGAAGGAAAGCGGCTGCTTGGCCTCGATGATGCCGTACACGTAGCGGCCGCCTTCCGCGCTCGCCGGTTCGGGGGGAACGGGAAACTCGGTGATGCGCACGTGCACGTCTTCGGCCGCGCTTTTTTCTGCCTTCGTGGCTTTCCTTGGCGCTTTGGCCGCCCCCGGCGCTCTGCTTGCCGTCCGCCTTTGCCGGTTATCCATGCGTGTTCCTCAGAATGGTCTTCAACGTCTGCAAAAAGTCTGCAATCTCGATGGGCTTGAAAAACACCCGAATGCCCGCCTGCTCCGCCCGCTCCGTCGTCTCCCGGTTGGCATAGCCTGTCAGCATCACGCAGGGCACCCTGGCATCCCGCTTGCGCACTCGCTCAAACACCTCAAACCCGGTGTGGTTCTGCTCCAGAGTCAGGTCGCACAGCACCAGGTCAAAGCGTTTCTTTGCCAGAATCGCTTCCGCTTCTTGTGACGACAGCGCGCCCACCACCTTGTACCCCTCATCCTCCAGCAAAAGGCGGTAAGTGAGAAGCACGGAGGCTTCGTCTTCCACCACCAGCACTTCGGGTTTCTTCGCTTTGGCCATGACCGGTAGCGGCTAGCGAACTATGGGAAATGCCAATCTGAAAACTGTGCCTTTCCCCTGGCGGCTGCGCACCCGGATGCTGCCGCTGTGGTTCTCCACAATCCCCTTCACGATCCACAACCCCAGGCCCGTGCCTTTCTCGCCCTTGGTGCTGACAAAAGGCTCAAACACCGACTGCAGCAGGTCCGCCGGAATCCCGCAACCGGTATCAGCCAGCACGATGTTAACGGAACCGCGCACCCCGTCGCTCGCCCGCACCTGGCGGGTGCGAATGGCCAGCCGCCCGCCTTTGGCCATGGCGTCGCGCGCATTCACCACCAGGTTGGAGAGCACCTGCCGGAACTGGTCGGCGGAACCCACGATGGGTGGCAGTTTTCCCAGCCGTTTCTCCACGTTGATGGTGGCGGTGGAGAGCTGACGGGCGAACAGGGTCAGCGTGTCTTCCACTACGCTGTTCAAGTCAAACGGTCCCACCTGGTCGGTATTGCGATACAGGCCGAGCATCTGGCGCACGATGCGGGTCACCCGCTCGGTCTCGCTTTTCAGAATGTCGTACACCGGCTGGGCCTGGGGCTTTAATTTGCCCGGCAGCAGGTAAATGGCGTTCTTGATCGCCTCCAGCGGGTTATTGATCTCGTGCGCGATGGTGCCCGCCAGCCGTCCGGTGGCCGCGAACTTCTCCACTTCCAGCATGCGCCGTTCCAGTTGCAGCTGTTCCAGCTTTTTCCACGCCGTCAGGTCGCGCAAAACCGTGACTGTGTACGCCACCTGCCCGCGCGCATCATAAATCTTCCCGGAGCGCGCCGCGTACTCGATCTCGCTGTTGGAGGCCGGATTATAGAGCCGCAGCGGCCGGTTCTGGTTGTCGGCGAAGGAGAAGGTGAATGCCGTCAGATAAGCGTCCAGCCGGGCCTGGTTGCGCACCAGCACGGCTTGCCGGGGAGCGTCGCCCAGGCCGAATACTTCCTTGGCCAGAGGATCGAGCAGCACCGTTTTGGCCGCGCCATCCGCCACCACGATGGGATCGCCCACGTTCTCGATCACCAGGTTGAGACGGTCACGGTCCTGGCGCACAACTTCCTCGGCGTCGCGCAATTTCTGCAGGTTGGCCCGCACTTCCTGGTCCGCTCGCCGCAGGTCGGTGACATCGCGCATCACCGTCACCATGCCGCTGCGCACCCCGTCGCTGGTGAAGGTGGGCGCGCATACCGCTTCGAACAGCACCTCCTCGCCTTCCATGACATCCACCAGGGTCAAGTCCCGATGGCTCTCTGTGCCGCTCACCGCCATGGAGGAGAGCGCCGCCGAAAAATACAGATTGTTCAGCTCCACCGCCCGGGTGCCGCCTTCGGTCACCCCTTCCGGCATCCTGAAAAAACGCTCCGCCGCTTTGTTGAGCATCACCACCCGGTGGTGGCTGTCGGTGAGGATCACCGGATCCGCCATGCTCTGCATGACGGTATGCATTTGCGAGATGGTACTGTCCATATCCCGCATGCGGTTGTAGTAGTGTTCCACCTTGAACAGCCGGGCCAGATAGCGGTTGGCGGTCTCGATCAGATTGCCCAGCTGCCGCAGCTGTCCATTCCGGTGATGGCGGCCAATCTGCACCACCACCATGGCGGCGTAAGCGCGCATGCCGCAGGAAGCGCACACCTGCTCCTGCAAGGCCAGCTTTTGCGGCGAGCGAAAGTTCTGCACTGCCAGGCAATCCTGGCGGCGTTCGCGTTCCGCCTCCCAGCATTGGTTGCGGTTGCGGTAGAGCAGGGGGTGGCAGTAAAGCGGCTCGCGCTCACCGGCGGAGGCAGGCAGCACCGCCGGCTTACCTTTGTGCCACAGGGAAATCAGCAGATTTTCGCCCGCCCACAGCGAGCTATGGAATTTCTGCAGCTGGTTGGACTGGTACTTCAGGGCGGCCACCGGGCGCACCGCGCCACTGTCAAAGTCCGCTCCCAGCACCAGCGCCCGCGCGAACCCCAGGCCCACGATTTCTTCCAGCAGGATGGGGAATATCTCCTCCGAACGCTCAGCGGAAAGCAGACGCAGCGCGGTGGAGTCGCGAACCGACTTGCGCCTTTCGGCAAAGCTCTCCGCTTCGACTACTTTTCTCAGGAGAGGCGTAGCCATGGGATGTGGTCCCCTGTGCAGACTGCGGTTAACGACGCACTCCTGTCCGCGGCACGCGGGCCACGCGGCGCGTGGTCTCCACCACTTCCGCCGGCGACTCCGTCAGTTGGGGACGCGACACCAGTCCGGTCAGACCCACAGCATCCGCGTACTTCAGGTAAGTGTCAATTGAAGCCACCACCACCCGCGCTTCCACCGTGATCAGGTCAATGCCGACCAGGGATATGCGAACCCAGGCGTCAATGACAATGCCTTTGTCCAGTACCCGGTCGAGTACGTCTATGAGACTTGCACCGCCAGATACTCGCTCTACCGCCATGAAAAAATTCCTCCTAAGCTCCGTCTAACGCGCACGCTTTGCCGTGCGTCGCGCGCGGGGAGGGCTGCTTGCCGTAGCCACTCGCGGCAATGCCGGCGCTTCCGCCGGTGCTGTCAGATGGGGATCGTACTTCCACCAGTTCAATCCAATCTGTTCGGCCTTGTCCACGGAACAAACCAGCAGCCGGATGCGAATCGTGAGCAATTCCACGTTAGCCAGAGAAATGCGCACATCGCCGGCTATGACCAGTCCTTTGTCCAGGACACGATCGAGGATATCGATCAGGTTCGTGGTTCCGGAGACAGCCGGCACTCGTTCCATAAGATTGGATAAACCGCAAGTACTTTGCACCCCTGCAATTACTTGCGAAGGTGGGTCGAACCCGCATCCTAAAGCGGCTGGAGCCCACTGTCAAATGTCGCTAAGCGACATTTCCACGCCCGGGTAATCTGCAGTTGGAAACCAGAGTACCGGCTGGAATTGGCCCCTCGCCAACGAGACGCCGCCGCGGCCCCAGCACACCAAGCACCCCGTTAGATTCCTCGCCAGCCTTGCAACGTTGCCCATGGCTCTTCATTTTCCCAGCAGGTTGCCCAGCGGTCCCAGCTCCAGGTTCAGGTCGGCCATGGTCAGGCCAAAATGTCCCGCCAGTTCCCGGATCTTGGCCTCC
>DASVBI010000311.1:0-6770 GCA_036375915.1 Terriglobales bacterium
GTGCGCGGCTGCTACTACCCCATCCAGGGGGTGCGCGCGCACAAGCTCGTGGCGCGCCAGCCGATTCATGTGGGCGAACGCGTGGATGCGGTGGTCAACACCGAGGTGCGCGCCGAAACCATGCGCAACCACACTGCCACCCACCTGCTGCATGCGGCACTGCGCGAGGTGCTGGGCAAGCACGTGAAGCAGGCAGGCTCGCTGGTGGCGCCCGACCACCTGCGCTTCGACTTCTCCCACTTCACCGCCGTGGAGGACGAGGAACTGCAGGACATCGAAAACCTGGCCAACAAGGAAGTGCTGCGTAACCAAAAGGTGCAGGTAATCGAGGACGTGCCCATAGATGTGGCCATCAGCGAATACCACGCCATGGCGCTGTTCGGCGAGAAGTACGGCGACCGGGTGCGGGTAATCAAAATTGGCGACTTCTCCACCGAGCTTTGCGGCGGGACGCACACCGCCGCCACCGGCGAGATCGGCCTGGTCAAGGTGCTGGACGAGGGCAGCGTCTCCAGCGGCGTGCGCCGGGTAAATGCGGTGACGGGCACCGGTTCGCTGCACCACTTCCGCGCCGACCATCAACTGGAATCGGTGGCCCGCGGGCTGGTGCACTTTGGCGAGACGCCGGAAGGCTCGCTGGCCACGGCCTTGCGCCACGAAATCGAAAGCCGGGACGAGGAGATCAAGCGCCTGCGCAAGGAACTGGACAAAGTCCGGCTGAAGAGCGCCGCCTCGTCGGTATCCAGCCAGGACCAGAATGTGCGCGTGGTACAGGGGGTAAAGGTGCTGGCCACCCGGGTGGATAACCTGGAGCGCCCGCAGATGCGAACCTTGATGGACCAGTTGCGCGACAAGCTGGGCTCGGGCGTGGTGGTGATGGGCTCAGCCGCGGATGGCAAGGTGGCGCTGTTGGTGGGCGTGACCAAGGACCTGACCAGCCGGCTGCAGGCGGGAAAGATCATTCGTCCCATTGCGGAGAAGGTGGGCGGCTCCGGGGGCGGGCGTCCCGACATGGCCGAAGCTGGGGGCAAAAACCCTGAAAATCTCGATGCCGCCCTCAGCGAAGCCTATTCGCTGGTTGAATCCATGCTGAAGTAGCAACCGCTTGGGCGTGTCTTCGGCCCACCGGGACCGAGCAGAGCCCCGTCCTCCCAAAGCCGGCGGGGGGCAGCGTCGCCTGCGAGCCCCTGCCCAGATAATTTGTGTACCTGGCAGCCTCTGCCTCCGTCCTTCCCATGTTCGGAATCCCGGAGTCGGCTGGACTTGGGCCTGGAAACGATGTATATAGCGAGGATTCGGGCCCGCTTGGAGGCCAACCATGAATGGCGATCGGGTCCGCTTCATTACCCACCTGGGCCAGCGGATACTGCTGGTCGACTGCAGCGACTGCACCGCCGCGCAGGTGGCCACCATCTCTGACCTGGTTCCCAGCTACGTTACCGCCGAACCCGAAGGCTCGGTACTGCTGCTGGCTGACTTCAGCAACGCGCAAATTGACCGCCACGCTCTGGAGCATCTTAAGATAGCCACTGTCTTCGACCGGCCCCATCTGAAGCGCTCTGCCTGGGTGATCACGGCGAGCTTTCCCAAGGCCTTTTACGAGAACGTGAAGGCGTTTTCCGTGCGCGAACTGCCTACATTCGCCACTCGCGAACAGGCCACGAGCTTTCTCGTGGGGGAAGATCAGGAAGATACGCAGGAATTGGCCTCGCCGGCGTAAATCTCCCCCCACAGCCTGAATCCGCGGGAGCGCGGCACATCGCTCTGAAAACGCTCTCTACTTGTGGGCGGGCAGGAGGCGCGCGGTCTCCAACATAACATCGCCCACAATCCCCAGGCTTTGCGGGCTGAGCTTGTCCAGGGTGTCCTGCGGGCTGTGCCAGAAGACGTTGTTATAGCCATAGGAGAAATCAATCAGGTCGGCTACGGGCACGCCGATGCGCGCGAAGGGCAGGTGGTCGTCCTCCACGGCATTCAGGCGCTGGAAGAAATGCGACTGGTAGCCCAACCGGGTGGCCGCCTGGCCGACCAGGTCCTCCAGCCAGGGGGTGGAGTTCTGGTCGCGGTCAATGTCGAGGTCCTTGTCGCCGATCATATCGGCCAGCAGAAATGCCTTGATATTTTTAGCGGTGCCGTCCTTCTGCCATTTCTCGGCCAGATGGCGGGCGCCATAAACGCTGTCGGTATCGCTCCACTGCCTGATGGCCTCTTCTCCATCCAGCCACACCAGCCAGATGCTGTAGCCCGGGCGATTTTTCTGGGCGCGCAGGTAGTCGGCAATGGCCAGCAGCAGCCCGGTATCGGAGGCGGCATCGTTGGCGCCCACAAAATCGTTGCGCCCATAGAGTGTGTCGTAGTGGCCGGCCAGCACCACGATGCCATCCTGCGTTCCGGGAAACTTGGCAATAAAGTTGACCATGGGCAGATTGCCCGCGGGTGTGGACGTGGTGAAAGCATCTTCTTCCACATCGTCGCCCTTCAAGCGCGCCCGCAGAAACTCCTCCGTCTTCTTATGGCCCGGACTGTTGATGTAGCGGGGGCCGAAATTGACCACCTGGCGGGCATAATCCAGGGCCTTAGCGGCGTCAATGTGTGGGGTCGGGGTGGTATCAGGGGGGAGCGCTTGCAGGTTGGCCGGCGCGGTTTCGGCCATGGCCGCCGGCTTGGCAGAAGCCGTTTGGGCGGCAGTCTTTACCCCGGCTGGCTTGCTTTGCGCACAACCGAAAAGGCCGGAAACCATCAAGCAAAAGATAAAGCTGCGTGCAGTGTTGGCCACGGTTGCGTGCCTCCCTGGCGTGGCGTTCATGAGCTAGTGCGATGATTTCGCGGCTGCGGCTTCCCGCCGCGCGCGCCTGCGTTTGGGATGTACCAGCCAGGCCACGGCGATGCTGAGCACGTAGAGCGCCACCATGGGGGCAGCAAAGATGCACATGTTCAGGATGTCGGTGGTGGGCGTAATGATGGCCGCGATGATGAAGATGATCAGAATGGAATAGCGCAGGTTGCGCCACATGAAGCCGGCGCTCACGATGCCCATCAGGGAGAGAAAGAACACCAGGATGGGCAACTCAAAGATGGCGCCCAGGCCGATGATGATGGTGAGAAAAAGGTCGGTGTACTCGCCGATGGTGATCATGGGCTGGAACTGCCGCCCATAGCCGATCAGGAAATCCAGCGCCTCGGGGTAAACAATCCGGTAGCCAAAATATCCGCCGGCCAGGAAAAGAAAGATGGTAGAAGTCATGAAAGGCAGCACGTAGCGCTTCTCATGGCGGTAAAGGCCGGGGGAGATGAACATCCAGAGCTGGTAGAGGACGAAGGGAGAGGCCACAAACAGACCGGCCAGGAGCCCAATCTTCAAGTACATATTGAAGGGCTCGGTGGGGTTCAGGTAGACCAGCTTCTCCGGCATGTGGTTGCGCTGCAGGGCTTCCATGATGGGCCGCTGCATGAGGCCGAAAATGCGGTCGGCATAGTAGAAGCAGGCGAAGAAGGCGATGCCCACGCCGGCGATGGAGTAGATGATGCGGCGGCGGAGCTCCTCCAGGTGCTCGAGGAAGCTCATGCTGGCCATCTCGTCCTTGCCGTTGCCGCGAGAGAAGCGTCCCGGCTGTACCGCGGGATCAGGCATCGGGCCCCTTGGCAGGCGGGATTAGCTCCGGGGTGGGAAGCTCGGTGGTGGAGATGGCACCGGCAGTGTCGCCCGCACCGGCGGCCACAGTGTGCTCGGGCGGAGCCGCGGGTTCAGAGACGTAGGAGGGCACATGGGTCTCCACTTCCATCTGCTGAATTTCCGTCTCGATCTGCGCCTTGAATTCGTTGCTGGCGCGCTTGAATTCGGCCAGGGCGCGGCCAATCTGGCGGCCTATTTCCGGCATTTTCTTGGGGCCGAAGATGATCAGGGCCAGCACGAAAATGAAGATCATCTCTGGAATGCCGAGGTTCATGGCTCCATGATATACCAGCCGGGCTCTGCCTTGTACCGCCACCAAGGCCCTGGTCGAGGGCGCGAGACGCCCTCGCGACAGAGGGCAAGATGTCGCCGCCAGCCCGCTATCAGCCCAGAAGGAAAAGGGGCAGCCTCAACCGGCTGCCCCTCAATTTGAAAGTGATACCGCAGTTGCCCAGCAGGCTTACAACATGCTGGCGCTATCCACGTGGATGGTTCCGGCGGAGGAGTCCACTTCGCCTTTTACGGACACGTGGTGACCGGCGTGGTCTTTGAGGGCGTCGGGATTGGCGACCGTTAGAACCTGGTGGTCGTTGTCAGTCACAAACACCATTTTTTCACCAGCCGCCAGGCACTTCTTGGTGCAGGCCTCGGCACCTGCGTTGGCAGCTTTCGCACCGCACTTGGCGTCCGTCACCCAGCCCTTCACGGTTGTGGCTTTGGCGCTGGCGGATTTGGTTTTGGCGGTGGAAACGATTGCCAGGCACAACAGCACCGAGAATACGACCAACAAATACAGCGCTACCTTCTTCATGCGGCAGTTGCTCCTCTCACACTAAGTGTCTGCAAAAAATGGCTATTGCAGCATCCAGCGCACACCCGAGAATCCGGCGCCGGGGGCCAAGCCTGACAGAGGGAGTAGCCGAAAGCAGGAAAGGTTACTCCATTATTTTTCGGCAGTTTTGGTCATCGGACGCGGGCGGGCAGGCGAAGGCACGACATACACCACTTCGCCGGGGCGGGCATAGCGGAGTTCCTCGCGGGCCGCTTTCTCAATGGCCTTGGGGTCGGACTTGAGCGCCTTGATCTGCTGGCTATAGCTCTGGTTCTGCTTCTGCAGGACTTGAATATCTTCCTGTAACTTGTGGTATTCAGAGCGTTTTTGCTGATACACGACCATGCCGTTGGGGCCGAACATGACGTGCACGAACATCCACACGGCCAGCAAGCCGACGGCGGCAGTACCCAGCTTGCGGCGGGCGGCATAAGCCGCGCGCAAGACGGCGAGCGACTTGCGAATAGACGGGCTTGCCCAGTTGATCTTTATTCGAATACCCATTGCTCCGCCGCGGCGATCAGCTTTTGCAGGCCGTCGGCGCTGCGCGCCTCGGCATAGACCCGAACCACCGGCTCGGTGCCGCTCAGCCGATAGCAGACCCAGGAGCCGTCGTCGAGCACGAGCTTGAGGCCGTCGGTGCGCACCACCTGTGTCACCTTGTGCCCGAAAAATTCCCGCGGCTCCGCCTGCAACTTCTCAGTGAACTTCTCTTTCACCTGCGGCGTCAAGCGGAAGTTTTCCCGGCGAGGAAAATAGGAACCAACTTTGCCAAACAGTTCGCGCAGTTGCTGCTGCAGCGTTTTGCCGCGGCGCGCCACCATTTCGCAGCACAGCAGCCCGGCGAGGATGCCGTCCTTCTCGGGAACGTGATGGCGGATGGAAAGGCCGGCGCTTTCTTCCCCGCCGATGGCGATCTTGTCCTGCTTGATCAACTCGCCGATGTATTTGAAGCCCACCGGAGTTTCATAAAGCGGCACCTGCAGTTGCCCGGCGAGGGCATTGATCAGGTTGGTGGTGGCCACGGACTTGGCCACCCCGTTCTTCCAGCCGCGGCTTTCCACCAGATAATCAAAGAGCAGCGCGATGACGTAGTTGGGCTGAAGAAAAGTGCCGTCCTGGTCGAGAATGCCGAAGCGGTCGGCGTCGCCATCAGTGGAAATACCGATGTGGGCGCCACTCTCGCGCATTTCTTGCCGCAAACTGTCGAGCAGGTGGTCGTCGGGTTCGGGAGCATGGCCACCAAAGAGCACGTCGCGCGAATCGTGCACCGTGCTCACGGTGATCCCCGCTTCGCGCAGCAGGCGGTCGGGATAGCTGCGCGCAGCGCCCCACAGTGGATCGTAAGCCACCCTCAAACTTGCCTTGCGGATGACGTCCAGGTCCACGATGTCGCGCAGGCGCGCCAGATAGGCGGGGCGCACATCAATGGATTCGCTGGCCGGCGGCGTGGCCCGAGGCGCCAGGGGCGGCGGTTCCACGCCATCCGCCGGACCGCTGGCTTCGATCTGCCGGGTCACTTCGGGCAGCGCGGGAGCGCCGTCGGGAGTGGAGAACTTGATACCGTTGTACTCCGGCGGATTGTGGGAGGCGGTGAAGTTGATGGCGCCGTCGGCGCGCAGCCGGATCACTTCGAAGGCGATGGCCGGGGTGGGGGCGGGCTGGGGAATCAGCACCGGCGTGATTCCGTGCTGAATTAAAATCTGGGCCGCCAGATCGCAGAAGGTTTCGCCCAGAAAGCGAGGGTCGTGCCCCACCAGGATGCGCGCGCCCTGCGGCTTCTGTGAGGCCGCATAGCGGGCGATGCCGGTGACGGCGCGGCGCACATTGGCGAAGGTAAACTCATCCGCCATCACCGCGCGCCAGCCGGAGGTGCCGAATTTGATCTGGGTGGCCATCGCTTGCGCCGGGCGCGAATGCTAGTGTAATACCAGGGCGCGCCGCTGTGCGCGCGCCGGGAAGATTCTATGTCATGAGCGACAAAAAACTTGTGCTCACCACAGCCGGCTCGCGGGAAGAAGCGGAAAAAATCGCGCAGGCGCTGGTGGAACGCCGCCTGGCGGCCTGCGTCAACCTGGTGGGGCCCATTCAATCTGTCTATCGCTGGCAGGGCAAAGTGGAATCCGCGGTAGAACACCTGCTGCTGATCAAAACCACGGCTGCGTTGCTTGAGTCCGTAGCCAACGCCATCCGCGAGTTGCACTCCTACGAGCTGCCGGAGTGTATTCAACTCTCCATCGAGGCCGGCAGCGCCGAGTACCTGGC
>DASVBI010000110.1:0-11987 GCA_036375915.1 Terriglobales bacterium
GCCTGGCCAGCCAGTTCCCCGACATTCAGGTCAAGCCCGGCGCCCGATTCACGGAAGCGGGCAAGCTGGCCACCTCCGGCGGACTCAGCTCCGGCATTGATCTCGCCCTGCGCGTGGTGGAGCGCTACTTCGGCCGCGACGTGGCTCGCCAGACCGCTTACGACATGGAATACCAGGGTCAAGGCTGGATGAATCCTGACTCGAACCAGATTTACGCCCAGGCATTTACCGAGAGCGACGACCATCCCAGCTGCCCGGTTTGCCGCATGGCGGTTGCTCCCGCGACTGCGCCCCAGTCTGTCTACAAGGGCAAGACCTATTACTTCTGCTCGGCCGACCACAAACAACAGTTCGATGCCGCCCCCGGCAAGTTCCTGAATGCGTCTACTGCCGGCCGCCAATGACCCGGCAGGAATGGTCAAAGTGGAGAAGCATGTGTAGGGCTGGTCCGCTAACGTCGTTTAAGAGCTTCGAGTTCGTCCAAGGTGCGAGGCCAGTCCGCTCCTAATAGCCGAGACAGGCTGCGATCAGCCAGCACTCTTCCTCCGGTCTGGCAGCGGGCGCAGTAGTTGGTTTCGTTGTCGGCGTAGCGAATTCTCTGAATCTTCTCCCCACACCTGGGGCAGGGTTTCCCGTAGCGCCCATGAACCGCCATGCCTTCGCGGAATGCGGTCACCTTTTCCGGGAAGCCCTTCTCCGCTTGGGCGCCCAGCCGGTCAAGCCATAGCTGGAGAGTGTCGCGCGTGGCCGCGAACAGCCGCTCCCACTCATCTGGTTTCAGTTTCTGCGTCAGGGCGATGGGCGAGAGCCGGGCGGCGTGCAGGATCTCGTCCGAATATGCATTCCCGATGCCGCTGAGGATGCGCGGGTCGGTAAGAGCCCTCTTCAGGGTGCGGTTTTCTGCCGTTAACGCCTCGCGAAAGGAGTCGAGGGGGGCGCCGAATACGTCTATTCCGCCCGCATCCGCGCTCCGCAGTCCCTCTTCGCCTCTGAGCAGGTGCAGGGAGGCGCGATGCTTGCTGCCGGCCTCAGTGAGCACCAGCGAGCCACTGGGGAAATCAAAAGCTGCCAGGCTCTGCCGTCCCGCCAGCTTTGCTTCCGGGGGGCGCCAGTGCAGGCGGCCGGCAATCATCAGGTGCAGCACCAGCCAGAGATCGCCTTCCACTCCAATGGCAATTCGTTTGCCGATCCGCCGCAGTTCGCGCACCGTGCGGCCCTCCACATCGCTGAGGGGCGGTTGGGCCGTGCGCAGCAGAAAGGGGCTGGCCAGGCGTATCTTCTCAATCGACTGTCCCACGATCCGCGGCTTCAGCGCGCTGATGTAGGCGGCGATGTCCGGCAGTTCCGGCATGTTCGTAAACTACTCAACATCGGTTCTGGAAAGTCACAGCTTCAGCCGCGCCGTCCAGAAGCGCAGCCCATCCAGACCCTTGAGATGGTCACAACCCCGAGGTCCGAGTCGGTGCCAGAAGGGGGAGCGACGGCAGTCATTTTAGCCGTGAAGCGGCGCAAGAATGTAGCCTACGGCGTAAGCCGTGGGTGCAAAACGGAACAGAATCGAGCCCCAGCGGGGCGAAAACACTATTCCAGACTCGTAGGCGGTGTCGGTTCGCGACCCCGCTATTAAGATAGACCAATGGCCGGTGTTCGCATTGATAAGTGGCTTTGGGCAGCCCGATTCTTTAAGACGCGCAGCCTGGCGGCGCGAGCCTGCGAACTCGGCAGGATTGATTCCAACAAGCAGCCGGTCAAGCCGGCGCGCGATGTCCGCGTCGGCGACCTTTTGCAGATCAAGACCGAGGGCGGCGACTTTGAGGTGGAGGTCCTGCTCCTGAGTGAGGTGCGCGGCCCGGCCTCGGTGGCCCAAACTCTCTACCGCGAAACCGAGTCCAGCCGCGAGTTGCGGAGCAAGATGATCGAGCAGCGCAGGGCAGGGAAGACCCTCAACCCGGCGCCGGAGGGCCGGCCCTCCAAGCGTGACCGCAGAAAAATCATCCAGTTCCACAAAGGCGCCGGCAGGTAAACGGTACGAGCAACACGCCTTCACTGCGCCCGCCGATTGGGACACTGCTGTTCCGTTCCGCGCGGACGCGTCCGATTAGTGGGCAGCTGCTAGCCGTTCGGAGATCACCCGCCCGGCGCGCCAACTGAGTCAATCGCACTGTTGCGCTGCGCTTTGCCTCCTCCGATTCTTTGCGGCACGCATTAGAGAAGTTTCCTGCAGGAACACCGGCAACGCGGCGCCGTCATCTTCCGGTTTGAGAACGATGCGGAAACTGTGTAGCCACTTCTTTGCATGACCGTACGCACGTTGTTGTGTGGTCGCAATGTTATGTCAGAACCGTCATTCATTGACGGGCAAAAGCCCCATCCGTAAGATGAGTCAACCTGAAGGCATGGGATCTCCCAGTGATCGGCTCGAACATCTCGCACTACCGCATCCTCGAGAAGTTGGGCGGCGGCGGAATGGGCATCGTCTACAAAGCCGAGGACCTGAAACTCGGCCGCTTCGTGGCTCTCAAGTTCCTTCCTGACGAGGTCGCCAAAGATCCGCAATCCCTGAGCCGCTTCGAGCGTGAAGCCAAGGCCGCCTCCGCGCTGAATCATCCCAACATTTGTACGATCTACGAAATTGACGACCACCACGAACAAACGTTTATCGCGATGGAGTTCCTCGACGGCATCACGCTCAGGCACCGGATTGCGGGCCGTCCGATGGAGACGGAGCTGATTCTATCGCTGGCCATTGAGATTGCCGATGCGCTGGACGCGGCCCACACCCAGGGCATAGTCCACCGCGATATCAAACCTGCCAACATCTTCATCACCAGGCGCGGACACGCCAAGATTCTGGACTTCGGTCTGGCCAAAGTGACCAGCCGGGCCGGTTCTTCCAGCCAGATTACCGCGGCCAACACGCTGACAGGAACGCTGCAGGATTCGCAACTGACCAGTCCGGGAACCGCGCTGGGAACCGTCTCCTACATGTCGCCTGAGCAAGTCCGCGCCAAGGAGTTGGACGCACGCACCGATCTGTTCTCGTTCGGAGCCGTCCTCTATGAAATGGCGACCGGGGCGTTGCCCTTCCGTGGCGAGAGTACAGGTGTGATCTTCGACGGGATCATGAACCGCGCTCCCCTGTCTCCCTTGCGACTCAACCCTGATCTGCCGCCAAAGCTGGAAGACATTGTCAACAAGGCTCTGGAGAAGGATCGGGACTTGCGTTATCAGCACGCTTCGGAGATTCGGGCCGATCTGAAGCGGCTGAGCCGGGAGACGCAGTCGGGGAAGGTCGCAGCGGAAACCTCAGGCAATTCAACTTCCGTGATGGCGGAAGCCACTGCGTCCCAGGTTGGCCTCCCTGCGTCTTCTTCCACGCCGTCATCGTCCAGCTCTGCGCTCATGGCTGAAGTCCGGCGGCACCGAGTAGCGCTGGTCGGCGCTGCCGTGCTGGTGATAGCTCTGGCAACTGCCGCTAGCTTTGGTGTTTACAAACTAGTAAGCCGCCCTGTATCGCCATTCGATGCCCGCAGTCTCGCCATTCGGCCGCTCACCGACCATGGAGAAGTCACGAATTTTGCGGCTATTTCGCCGGACGGAAGGTTGGTGGCGTACGGCCGGCGGGAAGGCGAACGAAGTTTGCGGGTGAAGCAGGTGGCCACCGGCAGTGAGGTGACGGTCGTACCGCCCCAGCCGGGTTTCTTCGGTTTAGGTGCGGCGTTCACACCCGACGGCAATTACCTGTACTACCCGCACGGCGATCCTGCCAATCCCCAGAACGCCAATCTCTACAGCGTGCCGTCTCTGGGCGGGACACCTCGGCAGGTGGTGAGTGATGTGGCCGGTGCGGCGGCATTTTCGCCGGACGGAAAGCAGATCGTGTACCGCCGCCTGCTTCAGGAGGCCGGCCAAGACCAGATTTTGATTGCGAATGCCGACGGAACCGGTGAGCGAGTCGTCGTTCAGAGAAATCGGGGCGAGGGGAAGGGGTTGTGCACCGACCCTTCATGGTCCAAGGGCGATCTCATCGCGGTGGGTGCTTTCGATGTGGCCAAGGGGCAGATTACATCGCTTCTGGTGTACACGCCACAGGGCAGACTGGTGAAGACGTTCCCCCGATCCGAACTGGTTACCTCGGTAGCATGGCTGCCCGACGCTTCTGGCTTGCTCTTTGTGGGCGCAGAAAAAGGTACGGGATTGCGGAGCCAGATCTGGTTTCAGCCCTATCCGGCCGGCGACGCAATTCGCGTAACCAACGACCTGAGTAGCTATTCCTCGCTAAGCGTAACCGGAGACGGACGCTCGTTCATTACAACCGAGCAGCGCCAGGCCGCGACGGTTTACGTGGGAGACTCGCCTGCTGTGCTGAGCGACAAGATAGATTGGAAACTCATGCCCATTTCGACTCAGCAAGCCACCGGATACGATTTGTCCTGGACCGCGACCGGCAAGCTTCTGCAAAAAGACGTTAGCTGGCACATTGATGAGACCGCTGCGGATGGGAGCGACCGGATTCGCCTGTTGCCGAACGACAGTCTGCTGTTCAGCGCCACGGCTTGCGGCACGGGAGACTTGGTCGTAGTGGGGAGAGTTCTTGAGGACAATAAACCGAATTTGTGGCTTCTAAATACAGTCAGTGGCGAGTTGAGGCAGCTTACCTTTGGAAATGATGTGGAGAAAGGTGAATGTACGCCTGACGGCAAATGGCTGCTATACGGGGAAGGGGCAGCCAGTGATGGTGTCGGGCGCATTTATAAAGTGTCAACCGTTGGCGGGACTCCAGCAGAATTGACCCGCGGAACCAGTTTTTCGCCAAGGGTTTCTCCGGATGGCAAACTGATCGCCTACGGGAAGACGGAAGGACAGGGCGCCAGCACAAAATCGAAGATCGTTGTGCAGAGACTGGAAGACGGCGCCATTGAGAAGCAGATCGAGATGATCGCGCTGTTTGACGACTGGCACGCTTTGGGCTGGACACCCGATGGAAAGGCCCTCAGCTTTGTGCACAATACAACCGGCAACAAGCAAAATGTCTATATGGTGTCGTTGTCGGGCGGCGCTCCTGTGCCGTTGACTCACTCCTCCGAACCTGTGTTTGTGCCTGCCTATGCCTGGTCCAAAGACGGCAAGAAGTTCGCACTCACCCGCGCCCGCTACAACGATACCGATGTTGTCCTGTTCAGCGGATTCCGTTAGTTCCTGGAAATTCGGAAGTAATCACACTTCACGGCCAGAGCTTCGCCCGTTTACTTTCATTTTCCTCCGCTCGCTCCCTCGCCCCCGCTGGTCAGCACCAGCGCTCGCTGGTCGTAGGGCAGCACGGTCACACTCAGCGACTTGCGCTTATTGAAGGTGTCCTCATTTACGGGGAAGCTGACTATGACCGTTCCCTTCAATTCGCCACCAGGAGCGATTTTCATCTCCGGCATCAGTGCCGGCAAGGCATGCTCTTTCAGCGAGGGATAGGCCTGGTAGTAGCGGTCGAAGTCCACCGCGCTGGCGGCATCGTCGCTGAACTTGCCCTTGTCGGTGTCCACCGCCGCCGTTACCTCGTGAATCCACAGCGGTTTTTGGCCGATGTTGCGCACAGTGACATTGATGACGGCCATTACGCTGTTGTGGTCGGCCAGCTCCACGGAGGCAACGTTATCCAGGCTCCCGGCGGAAACCGGCTTGTAACGCGCCAGATACATGACAATGGCCACCGCAATCGCTACCCCCGCCAGGGCGATGACAACGATCTGGGCTGGCGGCAGCGTCCACTTCGGACGATCGAATTCCTCCCCCAGAGTAGGGATGTCGTAGGGTTGGGACGCGGCCGGCGGCCGCGGTGTAGGCGCGACGCCCGGTTGTGCGGAAGGCCGGGCAGGCGGCGGCCCTGCTCCCGGCTGGGGCGAAGGTCCCGGAGGATTCGGCCCCGAAGGGGGCAGGGCGCCCGGCTGCGAAGCAGGCCGCGGAGGCGGTGGGGGAGTGGTTTTCTGCTCGTCCATGACTGCTCCTGAGATGCTGAATTGTTATACCGCGCTCAGACCCGCTTCATAGCCCGGGCAAATCTCTCCTCTGGCAGCGTATTGAGCACATCGCCGGGGCCCAGCCAGGCGCGCCGCGCCTGCAGCACCCCATAACGGATTTTTTCCATGTGGGAAGTGTGATGCGAGTCGGTATTGATGACCACTTTCACCCCGCGTTCCTTGGCCATGCGCAGGTGGCGGTCGCACAGGTCGAGGCGGTCGGGATAGGCGTTCAGTTCCATGGCCACCTTGTTCTGCGCCGCCGCATGGAGCACCGCCTCCATGTCGAAGGGGTAAGCGTCTCGCCGCAGCAGGATGCGCCCGGTAGGGTGGCCGATGATGGAGACGTGCGGATTGTTGACCGCGCGCAGCAGGCGCTCCGTCATCTTGGGCGCCTCCTGGTTGAAGGCGGAGTGCACGCTGGCGATCACCACATCCATCTCCTTCAGCACCGCGTCGGAAAGGTCCAGCTCGCCATCAGCCAGAATATCCACCTCGATGCCGGCGAATATCCTGATGCCCTTGATCTCTGCGTCGGCTTTGCGGATTTTCTCAATGTGTTTGAGGGCGCGGGCATCGTCCAGGCCGTTGGCGAAGGCCAGATTCTTGGAGTGGTCGGTGATGGCCATGTACTTGTAGCCGCGCGCGCGGGCGGCTTCCGCCATCTCCTCGATGCTGCACTTTCCATCGGTTTCCACCGTATGCATGTGCACGTCGCCCTGCAGGTGTTCCACGGTAATCAGTTGGGGCAGGCGGTGCTCGGCCGCGGCCTCGATTTCGCCGCAGTTTTCCCGCAATTCGGGAGGAATGTAGTCCAGCTTGAGCCGGGCGTAGATTTCCTCTTCCGTCTTGCCGGCCACCCGCTTGCCGCCCTCGACGTGATTTGCCTCACCCCCGGTTTTGGCCTCAGACGGTGGGAGTTCCTCCAGCCCGTATTCGCTGAGCGTATAGCCCATCTTCAGCGCGCGCTGGCGCAGGCTCACGTTGTGCGACTTGGAGCCGGTGAAGTACTGCATGGCCGCGCCGAAGGATTCCGGCGGCAGCAAGCGTACATCCACCTGCATGCCGCTGCGCAGGCGGAAGCTGACCTTGTTCTCGCCCCGCCCGATGACGTCGCGGATGCCGGGGAAGCTGACGATTTTCTCGATCACCGCCTCGCGCTGCCGCTCGTTGCTGCAGCACTTGCCGGTCACCAGGATGTCCAGGTCGCCTACTGTTTCCCGGCCCCGGCGCAGCGAGCCTGCCGGAGTAATCTTGTCCACGCCGGGCAGGCCGGAAAGGTGCTCGATTAGCTTTTCAGCAACTTTATCGGCCTCATCCAGGCAAAAACGTCCCGCGATGCGCCGGTAGTCCTCAATCGCCTTCAGGATCTTCTGTTCCTGCTTTTCGCCCAGACGAGGAAGTTCGTGCAGTTTGCCCTCGCGCGCCAGCTTCTCCACTCCCGCCAGGTCGGAAACCTTGTAGGCGCTCCATATCAACGAGATGGTCTTTGGCCCTAAGCCCTGTATTTTCAGCAGCTCCAGCATGGAGGGCTGGTATTTCTCCAGCAATTCAGTGTGAAGGGAGAGCTTGCCCTGTTTGCAGATTTCCTGCAGTTTTCCCGCCATGCTTTTGCCGATGCCGGGTACTTCCAGCAGCTTCTTGGGCTCGCAGACGAGTTGCTCCACCGGCTGAGGCAGGCCCTCGATGGCCTCGGCGGCGTTGCGGTAGGAGCGGATGCGGAAGGAATCCTGGCCGTCAATCTCCAGCAGATCGGCGGTTTCGTACAGAACTCCGGCGATGGCTTTGTTATCCATGAAGCGACCGGCAAAACCGGCTCTGCAGAATTGTAGCCCTTCGCCCCGGCGCGAAAAACAAAACCCAGCCCTGGGGCTGGGTTTCTTTCAAGCTGTACAAAGACTTCAGAGTTTGGTGACGTCGCCGGCTTGCGGACCTTTCTGGCCCTGCACGATCTCAAACTCGACCTGGTCACCCTCCTGCAGGCTCTTATATCCCTCGGAAGTAATGGCGCTGTAGTGAACAAAAACGTCCGGGCCGTCGTCACGACCGATGAACCCGAAGCCTTTGGCGTTGTTAAACCATTTAACTGTTCCTTTGATACGTGACACTTACGTCTTCCTCCGAACTAGGCATCTGCGCGCCCAAGCACGCTACCCCAACGCAGGGCCAACCGCCCAGAATTTGAGAAGAAAGGAAGTCGTACTCCTGCCTGCTGAACTGGAACGTGATCCTGGTTAAAGGCTATTCCCATTTTGAAACTTTGGCCGCCCATTGTCAACTTAGTACATACAAATGCTCAGCGTCGGCCTCCCGGCTGCACCTGCTGCAGCCAAAGCACGCCGGCAATGGTTTTGCCGTCCTGAATGCGCCCGTTCATCACCATGCGCAGGGCGGCGGGGAGAGGGAAGAGCCGCTTCTGGATAAGTTCGTCTTCCTCGGGTTGGGCCGGGCCCGAAATGAGGCCCGTAGCCAGGTAGATGGCCATGGTTTCGTCGAGGAATCCCGGGCTGGAATAGAAAAACAAAGCTCGTTTCCACCGCCGGGCGATATAGCCGGTCTCTTCCAGGAGCTCGCGGCGCGCTGCAGCCAGGGGTTGTTCGCCGGGATCAATCCGCCCGGCCGGCAGTTCCCATAGCCTCTGGCCGGCGGCGTAACGGTATTGGCGGGCGAGCAATACGCGCACCGGGGGGCGGGAATCGTCAGCGGCCAGGATGACCACCGAGCCGGGGTGGCGGATGATGTCGCGCCGAGCCACGATGCCTCCCGGTTCCCGCACCCGGTCAGAAGTGACGAAAAACACTGGGCCGCGGAAAACTACCTTTGAGGCCAGTACTCGCGCCTGCTCCTGTTTTCGTCTCTTGTGCGTCATGGCCACACAATATACAGGGAAGGTCCGGGAAGGGGCGGCGACCCAGGCGGTCAAAAAAAGGGGCCGTCGTAACGGCCCCCTCTTGTGCGTCAATAACTCCCAACCGGTTACAGGGTGGACTCGATCTCAAACCCCCAAGCTTCCAGCAACGGCTCCGGGATGTACTTGGAGTTCTTGTTGCGGCGCGCCCACTCGCGCAGGCGGGTGGAGCGCAAGTACTGGTCGGGCTGGAGCTTGTACTCTTTCACCACCTGCTCGAATTCGGTGATGGTGGGGGTAATGGGCCCAATCGGCTCGGGCTTCCCCCAGTTCGGATTTCCGCGTCGCTTAGCCATAATAAGTCCTGCCTCTTACGTAAGATTGGATGTCTACCACACTTGGATTCGCCGGGCCGGTTGAAGGATTCAACCCACAAAAAAGACTTTCTTGCCCGAGGCCTTGGGCCCTACAGAGGACTGTTTAGCCTGTGAACGAAACCAAACATACTAGTCTGATGTTCCGGTTAAGTCAATGGAAAAGTTAGGGTTCTAGGACAGGAGGCCGGACCTGGCCAGACAAAAACACCGCCGTCTGAGGCTTTTCGCCTATGCGAACAAAGGCGAATATCCGTCGAAACCGTGAGGAAGAGGAGGTTTATTCCATTTGCCACTCGCGAAAGGCGCTGATGGCCTCGCGCTGGGCCTCGCTCAGGCTCAGGAACTCAAAGCCATAGCGGGCTCCGCTGCGATTGCGGACCACCGCCCGCACTGCCAGCCTTTGGGAACACGTAGGAAGGGTAAATTCCAGGTGGACGCTCTCGCCGACCTCCAGATCGGCGGCCAGCAAGGCGGAAATCCCTGCTTCGCTGACGCCCAGGGTGCGCCCGAAAAGAGGGGGGGGTTGGCCGGCGCGGAAGACCTTAATGCGGGAATCCAACGCAAACCGGCGGTAGCGTCGTGGTTTATGGGCACGGGCAGGGTGGGTCTCCCCGCCGCTTTCGCGGGTAAAAGGGCCGATTTTGGTCATGATTTAGAGGGAGAATGGGTGACACCGGCAGTCTGCTTGCGGGCTTCCTCTGCCGTGGTGGGTTCTACGCCGGCAAACCACTTTACGAATTGCCGCACTTGGTCGCGGTATTCGTTGGACATTTCCACAAATTTGATGCCCATGCCGCGGCCGGCGTGAGAACTGCAAATCACGCCATCTCCGCGCAGATTAGCTAGTTTCATCAGCAATTCCAGGCTCACCTTGGTGCCGACCTTTAGCGGTTCTGGGAGTTGTACGTAACAGCCGCCCTGGCTGATGTCGGTGACCTGGCCCCATAGCGGCAACTGCGAACCCTGAACCCGCACCAGGGCGCTGATAAAGCACCTGAAGCGGGCGTACTGGCGGCGGTCGCCGGCCGAAGGCGGGGTGTAAGTGTCCGACCCGGTGGGAGCCAGATTTACATCCCATAGGGAAGCGCCGGCGGTCGCGCCTCGCAGGCCCAGGTGACTGGCATAGGGCGTGCCTTCCTCTCCCACCCACACCACCCGAAACAGGGAATTGCGGCCGTTGTATTTCAGGCCGACCACATCGCCGGGGCGAAGCGGCATACAGACCCCTTTGACGTGAGCGCCCTGATCGCTCAAATTCTCCGTACAAACAACTTCCAGGAAGGGATGGCCCTGCGCGTCCGTACCCCAAAGCTGCACCCGAAGCGCAACTTCCGTGCGCGGCTGCCGGCGACGCCCCAAGACGACAAACCTCCCCTTGCGGTGATAACAGGCATGTTAGCGGCCTGCCCGTAGGCGCACCAAGTTACGATGGTGAACTGGCAGGGGATTGCCCGGCACGGAGCTTATCAGCCTGGTTATTCATGAGCACTGCAGGGGAGAGGGGCGGAGCAGGCTTTGAACTCCGCACAAAGAGAGCAGTAACAAGTCGGACGGAATCTACCTCAGTGGCCAAAGCCATTGCCTGTTGAAGCAGCCCTTATGCAGGGCCGTGGCCCTGCTCCACCCTTTTTTTTAAAGGTGGTGAATAATCCAGGTTCAGGGAGGCCGCGTTTTCGGCTCGCAGCAGCCGGCCAAAGTATCACCGTTGATAAAGTGTCATATTAGATATATTCTAAATACTTGATGGACGCCGCGAGGATCAAACGCTCCTTGGAGGATAGTGGCTTGCGCTGCACTCCACAGCGCTACGCGGTGATGGCGTTCCTGATGGAATGCAAGCGGCATCCCACGGCCGCGGAAATTTTCGAGGCCGTGAATCGCGTGGATCCGCGCTCTTCCCGGGCCACTACCTATAACAATCTGCGGGACCTGGTGCAGGCCGGTCTGGTGCGGGAAGTGGCGGTGGAGGGCCGCGCCGCGCGCTTCGATGCCAGAGGCATGCGGCATCACCACTTCATCTGCGACCGCTGCGGCAATGTTGAGGACGTGGAATGGTACGACGTGCCCAGGCCTGCCTCGGGCTCCCTGGGCAAGCGGGTTCTTCGCGAATGTGAACTCATTTTTCGGGGGCTGTGCACGCAGTGCGCCGGGAGCCGCGCCTCGCGCTAAGCCTGGCAAGCGGGTTGGACGTTGGATGAATGCCGCCAGAGGAAGCACGGCGGCAATAATGGTGCGAACCGGAGAGTCGAAACGGGTTCGTAATTCTTCACAGTTTTTTTTTACTAATTCAAAGGAAGATACGCATATGGAGAACAAACTCGCCGCTGCAGCGGGGGCTTCGGTCCCCCACACTCAGGAACAAACCACCCCAACCGAAGCCAAGTGCCCGGTCGCGCATGGCGCCGGCAGAATCAGGACCAATGCCGACTGGTGGCCGAATCAGCTGAACCTGAACATTCTGCACCAGCACTCTCCGCTGTCCGATCCCATGGGCAAGGAGTTCAATTACGCGGAAGAATTCAAAAGCCTGGACCTGCAGGCGGTGATCAAGGACCTGCATGCCGTGATGACCGACTCGCAAGAGTGGTGGCCGGCCGACTTTGGCCATTACGGGCCGCTGTTCATTCGCATGGCGTGGCACAGCGCCGGGACGTACCGCATCGGCGACGGCCGGGGCGGGGCCGGCTCCGGCTCGCAACGTTTCGCCCCCCTCAACAGCTGGCCGGACAACGTGAACCTCGACAAGGCGCG
>DASVBI010000316.1:0-5336 GCA_036375915.1 Terriglobales bacterium
CGCCGCCCAGCGCGACCTGGCGTTGCACTTGGATTCGTGCGCCGCGTGCCGCGCCCGGCTGCAACAGGAATACGAACTCGACCGCTCGATCACGGCGGCAGTGAACCTGGCCACGCCGGCTGCGGATGCTCTGGTGGCGCGCATCGAACAGAGGCTCGAAGGCAAGCTGGCGCGGCGGTTTTTCCCGTGGCAGTGGCGATGGCCGGCCCTGGCCGGCGCTGCGGCTGTGGTCCTCTTCTGCACCATCGTGCTTACCCGCTTCACCGCCAGCAATAGCATGCATGCGCTGTGCCAGGATGCGGTAGACGACCACCGCAGCGAGGTGGTCCTGCGCGAACCCAGGCGCTGGCACAGTGGCAGCGAAATCAACGATCTGGTTCGCCGCACTGTTCCCCAAGCGCGCATCCCCCAGACCATTGCCGGCCTGCCTTTGGAGAAAGGCCGCATTTGCGACCTGCTGCAGGCCCAGGCTCTGCACCTGGTTTATGGCGATGGCGCGCAGCAAGTCTCCGTCTTTTTCATGCTGCGCCACGACCTGCCTTCCGACTCCCTGCCCCTGCAGAACTCCGCCAAGCGCCTTCACCAGGAGAACGATGCCGGAATTGGTGTCGCTTCGTTCGCCGGCGAGGGCCTGGGGGTAGTCGTGGTGGGAACTCCGGGCCTCGCCCGCAACGTTGCCGACCAACTGGTGCTCTCGCTCTGAGCCCCCGCTCTTCCCACTGTTTGTTGAGTGTTTCTCCCCGCCCCCTTCGGCATTCCTGGCGGCCGCATTTGTGAAATTCACGTCTCCACGGATGAAAGCAGCCGCCCCCCTCGTTTTACTCACTTAAGGTCACATTCGATTGTTGATGAATGGGAAAGGCTGCCGCAGGCCAAGCGCGTGCCGCGGAGCGGGACGGAAACTATGGCAACCGCAATAAGAACCCTGGCAGTCCCGGCCAACCGTGAATTGCAGCTGGTCAACGCGGCCCGCGCGGGCGATGTGGAGGCTTTTGGCGAACTGGTAAAGCGCTACGATCGGCAGGTTTTCCGCGTGGTTCGGTCTTTGACGGAGAGTCCGCAAGATGCGGAAGACGTGGTGCAGGAGGCCTTCGTCAAAGCGTTCTGCAATATCAAGACCTTCGAGGGCCGAGCCGCGTTTTCTACCTGGCTGATTCGCATCGCCGTGAACGAGGCGCTGGGCCGGATTCGACATCGCCAGAAATTCCCCCTTTGCCCGCTGGAATTCACCAGCTGCGATGAAGAGAGCGTGGTTGAACTGCAGATTGCCAGCCCAGGAGCCAACCCCGAAGAACTGTGCAGCGAGGGTGAGCTGCAACGGGCGCTGGCCCGGGCAGTGCACCGGCTTCGCCCACGGCTCCGGGCGGTGTTCGTTTTGCGGGACGTGCAGGGCATGTCGGCGCAGCAGACGGCGGACATCCTGCGCATCACCGTGGGCACGGTCAAGGCGCGCCTCTTCCGCGCGCGCCAGCGGGTGCGGCAAATGCTGACGCCTTACGTTACCGGCCCCGGGCGGCCGGCCCCGAACCCCGTTCGCGGGCCACAGCGCGCCCCGGTTGGGCTCCCTCTCAGCAGGCCGGCAGTCACCTGAGGCTGTTGTCCTCAAAACCCGCTTCCTTCACCGGCTTGCTGGGCCACACCCGTTTCTGGTGGCTGGCCTGCAGGAGAAACCCGCGCCGCCTTCGCCTAAAATTTTACGTAACCTTTCATTCCTGCAGGGTCGGGTTGCGGTGGTCTTCCACCCTGTTTTCCGCCTCTCCACCGCCGGCCGAGGCAAAACCATTTCACGGGGCGGCTTCCTCAACGATCCCCTGGGCTTGACGCTCGCACCCAATGGCGACCTCATCGCCGCTAACGGCAATGACGGCAACCTGGTGGAAGTAACTCCTCGCGGGAAGCAGGTTGCGGAGAAGCTGGTAGACAATACCGGCGGCCCGCCCCCAGGAGCAGGAACGCTTTTCGGCCTGATTGCCCTGCCGGGTCACGTCTACTTTGTGGACGACGGAAGCAACACCCTGAATGTGCTGGAGCAGTAGCCTGCAAATGATGCGGGAAAAGCAGGCCCTTCGTGGCGCTCACCGCGCAAGCGCGGCTCGCGCTTCCTCAGGATGACAGCCAAATAACAAAGGGCGCGGCTTTCGCCGCGCCCATCTGAGAACCGTGAACTGAGAACTGCGCCTAGGGCGCTTCAATCAGTTCCATCTTGCCGTCTTTGGTGCGGTGCAGGACCATGACTTTGCCGTTGGGATCGCGGAACACAAAGACATCGCGATCACGGAACTGGGCTTCCTTGACCGCCTCCTCCAGGGTCAGCGGGCGCAGGGCCACGCCGTCGCGCGAGCGCACGATGTGGGGCTCGCTGGCGCGCGGCGCGGCGGGATAGTTATGGGCCACCAGGGGCACCGCCGATTCCGCGGAAGCGCCCACGGCCACCAGCATCTCCTCCTGGCTGCCCTGCCCGTTCCACTTGTCCTTGGGCTGGCGCTTTCTGGTCCGCCAGCGGGCCTTGTATTTGACCGCCTGCTGCTCGATGCGTTCCATGGCAGCGTTGATGGCGGCCAGCATGTCGGCGGCTTCCGCCAGGCCAACCAGGGGATGATTGCGGGGACTGATGGTGATTTCCGCCTTGTGGCGATGCTTCTCCACGGTCAGAATCACCTTGGTTTTGAAATTGTCGCCGAGTATTTTTATCAGCTTGTTTAAGCCGGTTTCTACTTCTTGTCGGATGCGGGGAGTGATTTCAAACTGCCTGCCGGTGTATTCCACGTTCATCGACTACCCCTCCTGATCGGAATACCTACAGTTGCCGGGCAACAGCGACTGCAACTAGCTTTTCACTCTGCGCTGGTGGGTACTCGGGATGCGCATATCCTCCCGGTATTTCGCGACCGTGCGGCGAGTGACCTGGATACCCTGCGACTGGAGGATGCGGGTGATCTGCTCGTCGGTCAACGGCCTGGCGGGATCTTCTTCCTCGATGAGCTTCTTGACCCGGCGTTTGAGGATGAGCAGCGAGGTGGCGCCGCCCTCCGGGCCATTCACGCTCTCGCTGAAGAAATAGCGGAGCTCGAAAACGCCCTGCGGTGTGTGGGCGTACTTGTTGGCGACAGCGCGGCTGACGGTGGAGGGATGCACCCCGATTTCCTCCGCCACTTCCTTGATCATCATGGGCTTGAGCTGGTCTATGCCCCGCTCCAGGAAGTCGCGCTGCCGGCCGATAATGGCGTAACAAACTCTGAGGATGGTCTGCTTGCGCTGCTCGATGTTTTTGATCAGCTGGATAGCCGACTTGTAGCGCTCCTTGACGTAGTTGCGCACGTCCTTTTCGGCGGCGTCGCGCTGCAGCAGGCGGCGGTAGGCGGGATTGAGGCGCAGCTGCGGCACGTCGTCTTCGTTCATCAGGACGATCCACTCATCCCCCTGCTTGACGAACGCCACGTCGGGCTCGATCAGCCGCGGCTCTGTCTTGTTGTAACGCTGACCGGGACGGGGGTCGAGTGTCTTGATGAGTTCCACCGCCTCCATCACCGCTTCCAAGGGACGGCTGATGGCGCGGCCAATCTCCTTGTACTGCTTGCCCTGCAATTCGCGCAGGTGCTTGTCTACAATGGCAACTGCATCCGCCACCAACTGGGAGGCGGCGGCCGATTCCCCATTCTTGAGCTGCTTGTGATCTTGCGCCTGATGGGCAAGTTGCACCAAAAGGCATTCGCGCAAGTCGCGGCTGGCCACGCCTACCGGGTCCAGGTGCTGCACCAGTTCGATGGCTTCTTTGAGCGCAGCGGCATCGAACAGCGCCGGCCCCTGGTCATTCTTCACCTGCGGGATTTCAGGCTCGGCGGCGGCCGCGGTCACGGGTAAAGGCTCCCGTAGCGCCGCCACGGATTCCTCGCCCGCTGCAGGCTCAGCCACGCCCTGCGCTCCCAACTCGTTCCCGCTCCCCGAGGCCGCGACGTTTGGCAGGGTAGCGCTCGTAGGGGCAGAATCGGCTGGGCCTCCGCTTCCAGCCCCGTTGCGCGACGTGGAACCAGCAACCGGCATGTGTGATGCCGAGAGCAGTTCCTCGTCACTCGCGATCAGGTATCCATCTTCATTCAGGTTACCGATCACCAGTTCGGCGGCCGCGGCCACCTCGGGGCGCACAGGCAGGGAGCCCAACTGCCACATCAGATGGTCAGTCAAGGTCGAAGGCCGGGAAAGGAAGTTCTCGAACGAGGGCTTCTCCACCGACTCCATTTCGCCCTGGCTGCGGTATCCGGGGTCGAGATAATCCTGGAAAAATGAGCCGAAATCTATTTCGTCGAAGGGGTCTTTCTTTTCCGCCTGCACGATGGGCTCGTCGGCTGCGGCCACCCGCTCCCGGTCCTCTTCCTTGCTGGCTACCTCGTCCAGCAGGGGAACCGTGGAGTCCATCTCCTCCAGCACGGGGTTTTCCACGATCTCGGCGTTGATCATGTCCTTGAGCTCAAGTTTATTGAGCGCAAGCACGCTGACCATCTGCACCAGGCCAGGGGTCAGAATCTGCTTCTGCGTGACCTTGAGGTTCAGTTTTGGCTGGAGTAACACCATAGCGGCCCAAGTTTGGCTAAGCTCAGATTACACCCACCTGGGGTTCCAACCCAAGAGGTTGGCAAGCAAAATGCGTGACCGACGTAACCCTTGATTTTCAATACGATATGAAATCCCGAAGAGGTTCTTTCCACGCAGAGCAGCTTCCGGGTTGACTCATATGTAACTCCAAGGTGGTGTCGGCCTGCCGCCAACCCACCTACACCAGGGAAAAGCTTTCGCCCAGGTACACCCGCCGCACCTCGGGGTCGCTGCCCAGTTGTTCGGGGGTCCCAGTACGGAAGATGCGGCCTTCGTTGATGATGTAGGCGCGATCGGTCACGGAGAGGGTCTCGCGCACGTTGTGGTCGGTCACCAGGATGCCGATGCCGCTGGATTTGAGGTCGAATATGATTTTCTGCAGGTCAAGGACGGCGATGGGGTCAATGCCGGAAAAAGGCTCGTCCAGCAGGATAAAACTGGGGGAAATGCACAGGCTGCGGGCGATTTCCACGCGCCGGCGCTCGCCCCCGGAGAGAGCATAACCTTTGTTCTTGCGGATAACCGCCAAGCCCAACTGCTCGATGAGGCGCTCGGTTTTTTCCCGGCGCTCGTGCCAGGACATGGGCTGGGCTTCCAGAACCGCCAGGATGTTCTCTTCCACCGTCAGCTTGCGAAACACCGACGGCTCCTGAGGGAGATAACTGATGCCGTAGTTCCGTGCTCTCAAGTACATCGGCACGTTGGTGATATCAGCTCCATCGAGCAGAATACGTCCCATATCGGGA
>DASVBI010000218.1:0-5475 GCA_036375915.1 Terriglobales bacterium
GGTATCGATATACCAAGTGGGCCCGCCTGCATCGAGAATGGCCAGCGTTGGCTGCACGACTGCCTCAAAACTTTTGGTTCCGTAAAGTTTCAGCAGGGCGACGACCGCATCAATGGTGCTCGGCACGGCGGCTGCCTTGACGTCACCGTCCGGGATTCCGTGTTTCATGTACCAGGCGATAGCTTTGGGGTCGCGAGGGGCCTCCCCTTGTCCTTCGAGCAGCTTCACGTTCTTCTGGTCGGCACTGTAAACCAGAATGGGAATCTCTCCTCCCACGCAGAACGCGCCTACATAGGTTACGGACAGTGCCAGCAGAGTAGCGGCGCCCGCATCAGCGGCGTTTCCGCCCTGCTCCAGAATCTTGATGCCGGCCGCAGTGGCGGCGGGCTTGCCGGAAACGACCACGCCCTGGCTGCCCGCGGCGACACTCGGTCCCCGCGCGGTGACCGGTTTTTCCGTGGCCTGCGGCCAAGCGAAGGGCAGGAGAAAAAGCAGGGAAGCGGCCGATATCGAAATGATCTTGGGCATAACAGTTCAACTCGGTTGTAGCGGCTGGCATCCATTGCCGGCATGTCAGCAAGGCTAAAACTCTCTTATCCCACGCTGGTTCCGCCATTGGGCGCGAGTGATCCTGTTGCTCACGGCCGCCAGCGGCGCGAGTTTAGGTTGCGTGACAGCATCAACTTGAGCGTGACCTTGTCCGATCCCGCCGTCAAACCGAAGCCAATGCCGGCTTCGACGTTAATCCCCAGAGGTTTGCTGCTGGCGTGATCCATGACCGCCCATACTTCGTGAAACTGCTGATCGCCTGGCACAAAGTCGTGCAGCGGTCCGAAACCGTCGTATTCTTCCAGCGCCAGCGCCCAGTTGTCATTCAGGTTGTAGGCGACGCGGCCGGCGGGATTGTACTGCAGGCCGCCAAAACCACCTCTATAGTCCGTGTCCACGATAGGGTTGTAAATCAAATCCACCGGATGCAAGTGCAGCCCTACGATTGGCCTGATCTCGGAGGTGATGGTTCTGTCCTCCCAATAATTGGCGTTCACGCTGAACTCAAAATTGGCTCCGTAAAACAATTTGTGATCGTGAGCATGCGGCCGTACAAACAGTTCGCGAAGCTTGAAACCGTTCACCGTCGTCCCCTGGTTTCTCGAGTAAACGGTGTATACCGGAAGGTAAAGCCCCTGCTCAAACCACGGGGTAACGCCGTAAGCCCATTCGGCCGTTCCGTTGAGCGAGTGATCGGCAACGATAGCGCCCGGGAATTCTGGGGTCGTCCGCCCGAGGGGCGTGAAATTGCTGTGGATCATCAGGTTGAAGATGCCCGGCGGTTCGATTTCCGCATCGTAGACCTGAATCTCATCGGTTTGCGCGCGCGCTGGGAGCGTACAGAGGAAAACTGCCATCGCCAGGGCAAGTGCGCCTTTACCCAGGTAAGGCAGCTTCCAAACCGGCAGGATCGTTCTCATTCTTGGCCGAGGTACCCCTCAAGAAGTTCGGACAGGATACTACGAACCCTATACGAGCGGGTTCTTGCCGGCGACCGTCAGCCGTCGCGACGGCTTCTTACGCTCTTTTCCTTGACCGGGCCATGGCCTCGCGGGCCTCGCGGTCAGCGGTGCGGCGGCGTTCGGTTTCCCGCTTGTCCCATAACTGCTTGCCCTTGGCCAGCGCCAGTTCCAGCTTAACCCGTCCATTCTTGAAGTACATGCGGGTGGGGATGAGGGTGAGGCCGCGCTGCTGGGTTTTTCCTATCAGCTTTCGCAGCTCTTCCTTGTGGACCAGTAACTTACGGGTACGCAGGGGCTCGTGGTTGAAGATGTTTCCGTGCTCATAAGGGCCAATGTGGGCGTTCAGAAGCCACAATTCACCGTCTTTGATCAAGCCGTAGGCGTCTTTCAGATTGGCCCGACCAGCGCGAACCGACTTCACTTCCGTGCCGGTAAGGGCGATTCCGGTCTCAAATTTCTCCAAAAGGAAGTAATTGTGGCTGGCGGCACGATTCACGGAGGCGTCGCGCTGGCCGGCGGCGGTGGGATCGCGTCGGGGATTCTTTTCCGGTTGGGAACGCGTGGGATGTGCAGGCTGGCGGGGCATTTAGCACCATCGGCATAGTACCAAAAGCCGCACCCACCCCAAACTCGGTAATTGCCAGGGCCCGCTTTTTCCGATGCTATAATTCCATTTCCTCATGCAAAAAAGCTCTTTCCGTTCGATCTCTTAGAAGAGGAGAGGCTTGCCGCATGTGCGCCACAGGTCGAATCTGCTTGGGAGTATCTTGATGCACAAATTGACCCGGTGGTCCGGGCTGTTGCTGCTGGTGGCGGCGGTCAGCCTCCCCGCCTTCGCCGATAAGGCTAAGTCCCTTTACAACCAAGGCAAAGAGGCTGAAGCACGGCAGGACTACGTGCAGGCCTACCAGGATTACCGCCAGGCCTACACCCTGAAGCCCAACGATCTCTACTACCGAACCGCGTTTGAGCGTTTGCGGTTCCTGGCGGCTGCCACCAAGGTTCACCAGGGCCAGTTGCTGCGCCAGGCGGGTCAGTTGCAGGTGGCGCTGAAGATGTTCCAGGAAGCGGCGGCCATTGACCCTTCGAGCTTTATTGCCACCCAGGAGATCAAGCGCACCCAGGAGATGATCAAGCAGGCGCAGGCGGCTGGACAGGAAGTGCCGCCCCCAGCGCCGACGGGCCCTCTGGGTAAGATGCTGCAGGAAGCGGGCGGCCCGGTCGAGCTGGCGCCCATCTCCAATACTCCCATCACGCTCAAGATGACGGAGGACAGCAAGGTCGCCTATGAGACGGTAGGCAAGCTGGCCGGCATCAACGTGCTGTTCGATCCGGATTACACTTCGCGGCGCATCCACATCGAGTTGAACGGGGTGACGCTGCAGCAGGCGCTGGAGATCGTGGCCCTGGAGTCAAAAACCTTCTGGCGGCCGGTGACCCCCAACACCATCTTCGTGGCCGCCGACAACCCGGCTAAGCGCAAGGAACTGGAACAGAGCGTCATCAAGACTTTCTATCTTTCCAACCTGTCGGCTCCGACTGAGCTCCAGGACGTGGTGAATGCCATGCGCACCATCCTGGAAGTCAGCCGGATTCAGCAACTGCCCTCGCAGAACGCGATCGTAGTGCGGGGCACGCCTGACCAGGTGGCGCTGGCGGAAAAGCTGATTGGCGATATTGACAAGGCTAAGCCGGAAGTCGTGGTGGATATCGCGGTGATGCAGGTTAATCGCGAGAAGGTCCGCACCCTGGGCATCAATCCGCCGACCAGCGCCACGGTTTCACTGCAGCCCAATTTGAATACCAGCACCAGCAGCGGCTCGGGCACAGGCACCGGCACGGGTACGGGAACCGGCACCGGCACAGGAACAGGCAGCATCAGCCTGAACGCGCTGGGCAATCTGAATGCCACCGATTTCCAGGTGAACATCAGCTCGGCTACCGCAACCGCCCTGTACAGCGACAATGACAGCCGCATCCTGCAGCAGCCGGAGATCCGCGCTGTAGACGGGCAGAAAGCCTCGCTGAAAATCGGCGAACGCGTGCCGGTGGCTACCGGTTCGTTCCAGCCGGGCATCGGCGGGGTGGGCATCAACCCCCTGGTGAACACTCAGTTCCAATACCTGGACGTAGGCGTGAATATTGACGTCACGCCGCACGTGCACGCCGACGGCTCGGTCACCCTAAAGGTGATGATGGACGTTTCCAACGTGGCCGGAAATACCAACATTGGCGGCATCCAGCAGCCCATTATCGGACAGCGCAAGATTGAGCACGAAATCCGGCTCAAGGAAGGCGAAGTCAACATGCTGGGCGGGATGTTCGAGCACGACGACGTGCGCAGCCTGAGTGGTTACCCCTGGCTGGCACAAATTCCCATCCTGCATTACTTCTTTGCCCAAAGTAATGTGGACCGGCGCAACAGCGAGATTGTGTTCGTGCTGACACCGCACATCGTGCGCGGGCAGGTGATTGATCCCATGAACCAACGGGTGATTGACGTGGGGACGGCGAATTCTATTGACCTGCGCCAGGCGAGCGCGACCATGCCGGCCGCGCCGGGGCAGGCCGTCCCCGCCGCCGCTCCAGTCGCGGCTCCGGCGCAGCCGACTCCCCCGCCGAACAATCCGCAGGGGACAGGCGCTGCCACTCTCAGCTTTGATCCGGCTACCATCACCCAGTCCGCAGGCAAGACCTTCGCTGTCAACGTGGTGCTCAGCCAGGTGCAAAACCTTTATTCGGCGCCGCTGCAGATTACCTACAACCCGAACATGCTGGAGGTGGTGAACGTCTCTGACGGAAACCTGCTCTCGCGCGACGGGCAGCCGGTGGCGCTGGTGCACCGCGACGATCCCTCGACGGGAACGCTGCAGGTAACGGCCACGCGTCCGCCTAATTCGGGCGGGATTTCCGGCAGCGGACAGGTATTTACCATTACCTTCCTGGCCAAAGGCTCGGGAACTTCGACCCTCAACATCGCCCGCGACGGGCTGCGCGACAGCTCGATGCAGCCCATTCAGGCCGGCGGCGCGCAGGCTACAGTGACGGTTCAGTAGCCCGGCAGGCGAGGCGGAGATTCGAATAGAATACTGAAGGAAGTTGATGACATTCAGGTCTTCCAGAACGGGGCGCTTCTCCCCGTTGGCGCGGCACACAGTTTTTTCCCCAACCGCAGCCCATGGCCGTGTTCGCCGGATCGCCGGCGGCTTCACTCTCATCGAGATGATTGTGGCCGTCAGTATTCTGGCCATTCTGACCGGTATGGCGGTTCCCCTGGTGCGGGTGAAAGTGCAGCGCGAGCGCGAAGTGGAGCTGCGGCGCGATTTGTGGGAAATGCGCGACGCCATTGACCGCTACAAAGATGCGGCTGACCGTGGCGCCTTCCAGGTGAAAGCCGGCACCGATGGGTATCCGCCCGACCTGGATACGCTGGTCAACGGCGTGGACGTGGGCGGCAAGAAGGTTCGTTTCCTGCGCCGCGTTCCCGTGGACCCCATGACCGGCAAAAACGAGTGGGGCATGCGTTCTACCCAGGACGACCCCGATTCAGACTCCTGGGGCGGGCAGAACGTATTTGACGTCTTCAGCAAATCGCAGAGCACGGCTTTGGACGGAACCCGATACGACCAATGGTAAGAACGGTCTCAAAGCGTAAACGGCGCGGCTTTACCTTGATCGAGCTGATGATGGTGATCAGCATCATCCTGATCCTGGTGTCGGTGGCCGCTCCTATCTACAAGACCGCCATCCTGCATGCGCACGAGGCAGTGCTGCACGACGACCTGTTCACCTTGCGCTCGCTCATCCAGCAGTACACGCTGGACAAGCAGAAGGCGCCGCAGTCGCTGGATGACCTGGTCCAGGCCGGCTATCTGAAAGAGATTCCGGTTGACCCTGTGACCGGCCAGCGGGATTGGCAGCCGGTCCAGTGCGAAGAAGACACCATCACCTCTCCCGATCAACA
>DASVBI010000597.1:0-6603 GCA_036375915.1 Terriglobales bacterium
GCTCAGTCGCGCTCCGTCAGGATGACAAGACAGGAATTTGGGACTGGCAACTGAGTACTGGGCACTAGGTACTGGGAGCTGCTTTCCGCATCTCCCGGCTCACCTGCTCTACCTGCCGGAAAACGCGCAGCACATTGCCCCCCAAAATCTTCTTAGTGTCCTCGGGCTTATAGCCACGGTCGAGCAGCGCCTGGGTGATCTTGGGCAGGTCGGCGACGGAGTCCATGCCCTGGGGCAGCGCCCCGGAGACGCCATCAAAATCGGAGCCCAGACCCACGTGGTCCACCCCCGCCACCTTGGCGATGTGATCAATCTGGTCAATCAGCGACTTGAGCGGCGGGCGGGGAATCTTAGCCAGGTACTCGCGCTGGATGTGGTCCACTTCCATGTAGCTCACCGGCTTGCCCGCCGCCTTCTGCTGGGCGATGTACTGCTCGGTGGCGGCCTCCACCTCTTTGTGCTGCGCGTCCACTTCTTTCCGGAAGGTTTCGTCGTCAAACGCGGAGTAGAAATTCACATCCACCACCCCGCCGTTCTTGGCCACGGCCCGCAGCATGTCGTCGGTCATGTCCCGCGGCGCGTTGACCAGCGCCCGGGCGGAGGAGTGGGAGGCGATCACCGGAGCCTTGGTTACCGCGATCGTGTCCCAGAAGGTTTTGTCGGCCACGTGGGAGATGTCCACCATCATGCCCAGGCGGTTCATCTCCAGCACCACTTGCTTGCCCAAAGGAGTGAGCCCGTCGTGGTGCTGGATCTTGGGATCGTTAATGTCGCCGGAGGAATCGCCTAATTCATTGCTGTTCGACCACGTAAGGGTCATATAGCGCACTCCGAGGCGGTAGAAATCGCGCAGCACGCGAATATCGCCTTCCAGCGCATGCCCGCCTTCCAGTCCCATGAGCGCGGCCAAGCGCTTATGGGGCCCGGTGCGGGCGCGAACGATGTCTTCGGCGCTGAAGGCCATCACCATCTGGTCCGGGTGACGCGCCGCCTGCTGGTAAACCGAATCAATCAGGTCGAGAGCGCGCTGGGCGTAGTGGCCGGCGCTGGTCTGCGGGTCCGCCCAGATGGAGAAGAACTCCGCCCCCAGATTGCCCTGGCGCGCCTTCTGCAGGTCCACATTGCCTTCGCTGACGGGGGTGACCGAGCCAATATCGAAGTTTTCGTCCACGAAGCGCTGCGGCGTATCCGCGTGAGTATCAATCACAATGGCGGAATCGTGGATGCGGCGGGCCGGGGGAGAAATTCTGGTGACGTCAGTTTGAGCCGGCGCACAGATACAACTCAGCGCCAGAAGAAAAACCACAGAAAATTTGCGGAACATGGGCCCTCATTGTACCGCAGGGCTTGTGTTCTCCTGTTGCTCTGCGCTTTGCGCGGAAGATTCCTGGTCCTCATGTTCGAGGCGGGCGGCGCGCCATTCGTTGTAGCGCTTGGCCACCATGATGTGGAACACGGGTTCGCGGCGTTCCTCGGCGGTTTCAATCAGCCCGTGGTCCTTCAGGTTCAGCAGGTAGTTCTCCATCCACTTGCGCTCGGCGCGGCCCATGCCCCGTCGCGACACATCCACGGTGAGGCCGGCTACGTGCGACGACTCGGTGTCGCCGGAAGTAGGGGCGGCATTGTGGTTGTAACGGCGCAGGCGCTGCTGCTGGGCAACAGTCCGCACCGCCGAATTCACCTGGATGGGGGTGTGAAATTCACGGTAGTGGGCGGCCGCCAGGTCCTGCAGAAAATCGCGCGTCCAGGATTTGCAGAAGCGGTCCTGGGGCGCCAGCCGGGGATGGATGGTCAGGATGCGGCTCTCCCGGATGGGCACCAGTTCGTGTTGCTCTTCCAGTTCCTGCAGTTTCTGGTCGTCGGCGATGCGGGGCAGGCCGAGGCGGTCAATTTCTTCATTCTGCCGCACCAGCGAATCGTGCGAGCCGTGCAGCAGCACCGGCGTCCAGACAATGCGGCGGTGACGGCGGTAGCGACGTTGTCGCAGCGCTCGCCGGAAGTGCTGGCTGTGCCGGGTGCGGTAATGAAGGGCCTGTGCGGGCAATGAGACAATGGCAAACAACAATAAGACGACCAGGTTCGACCGAGTGGCGTGATTCACCAAGATTTGCTCCCGCAGCTGGGTTCGACTGAGGCAAAAAAATTCTAAGCCAGAGTGGCGGAATTGTGAGCGCAGTTTTTTCGGAGTGAACCAACAAGAGCAAACTTTGGTAATGCCGGGCGTCATCCTGAACGGCTTCAGCCGTGAAGGATCTCGCGCGTACCTCCGCGGCGCTGCTCGCGAGATGCTTCGGGGTTGAAGCCCCTCAGCATGACGCCTGAGGCCGCATAGTTTGGCACGGCGGAAAGCCTGCCCTGATACGAATGAAGCAGCAACTATTTGCGGAACAAGTCCCCGATCGCCTGCTTCATGACCTCGCGCCCCACCTCGGAGATGGACTTGGTCAGGGGAATATCCTTGGGGCAGACCTCCACGCAATTCTGGGCATAGCCGCACTCGTGGATGCCGCCATCGCCCATGAGCGCGGTCAGGCGTTCGCGCTTTAAGGCCTTGCCGGTGGGATGGGTGTTGAAGAGCCGGACTTGGGAAATAACCGCCGCCCCGACGAACCCGGTGCTTTCGTTGAATTGGGGGCAAGCCTCCATGCAGCAGCAGCAGGAGATGCAGCGGGAGAGCGGGTAGGCGGCCTCCTGGTCTTCGGGCAGCATGCGCGGGCCGGAACCGAGGTCATAAGTCCCGTCAATAGGCACCCAGGCCTTCACCTGCTTCAGGTTCTCGAACAGCACGGAGCGGTCAACGGTGAGATCCCGCACCACCGGGAACTTGGACAGGGGCTCCAGCCGGACCGGCTTCTCCAGATTGTCAATCAGGGCGGAGCAGGCCATGCGGACGCGCCCATTGATGCGCATGGCGCACGACCCGCACACCTCTTCCAGGCAGTTCGACTCGTAGGTGATCGGAGCGCTGGCTTTCCCCTGGCGCGTGGTCGGATTGAGCGCGATGTCCATAAGGGCGGAAATCACGTTCATTCCCGGCCGGTAGAGAACTTCGAATTCTTCCCAGTAGGACTTGGAGTCAGGGCCGTTCTGGCGTTTGATTTTTATGAGGACGGTGTTGTTGTTGGCCATAGTAAAAGGCTCTCAGCTATCAGCTCTCAGTACCCTCTTCGATACGGCTGACTAGCTGACTGGCAGTCTAGCTTGCGGGCTAGTAAGCCAGGCAGCTAGCCAGCTAGTCAGCTTCAGTACTTCCTCGCCCGCGGCGGAATGAGCGAAATATCCACCGGCTCGAACTCGAAGCGCGGCTCATCGGCATCGGCGGCAAAATAGGCCTTGGTGGTCTTGAGCCAGTTCTTATCGTCGCGCTCGGGAAATGCGGGCTTGTAGTGCGCGCCGCGCGATTCGTCCCGCATGCGCGCGCCCTGAGCGATCACCCGCGCCAGTTGCAGCATGTTGTAAAGCTGGCGGCTGAAGGCGAAGGTGGTGTTCGCCCACAGCGAGCGGTCGCTGAGGTTTATCTTGCCGTAGCGTTCCAGCAGTTCGCACAGCTTGGTGTCGGTTTGCGCCAGGTCCTTGTTGTCGCGGATCACGGTGCAGGTGCGGGTCATCACGTCGCCCAGCTCGCGCCATATCTGGAAGGGATTCTCACTGCCGTCCGCCTTCAGCAGCTTGGCGTTGATCTCCTCCTGGCGCTTGCGCTCGGCATCGAAATGGCCATTGCCCTGCGCCGCTTTTTGCGAGCGCGCGTACTCCACCGCGGCGGGGCCGGCTACCTCGCCGCCGAAAATGCAGGACACCAGCGAATTCGCGCCCAGACGGTTGGCGCCGTGATACTGGTACTCACATTCGCCCGCCGCGTACAGGCCGGGAATGTTGGTGGCCTGCTTGTAGTCCACCCACAGCCCGCCCATGGTGTAGTGCATGCCGGGGAAAATTTTCATCGGCGTGTCGCGTGGGTCGTCGCCCACGAACTTTTCATAAATTTCGAGAATGCCCTCCAGCTTGCGGTCCAGGACCTTGCGGTCAATGTGGGTCAGATCGAGATAGACCATGGGCTGGCCGTCAATGCCCAACTGGCATTCGTAGACCACCTTGAAAATCGCGCGCGTGGCGACGTCGCGCGGCACCAGGTTGCCGTACTTGGGGTACCACTCCTCCAGAAAGTACCAGCGCTCGCTCTCTGGAATGGACTTGGGGTCGCGCTTGTCCCCCTTCTGCTTGGGCACCCAGACGCGCCCACCCTCGCCGCGCGCCGACTCCGACATGAGCCGCAGTTTGTCTTCGCCGGGAATGGAAGTGGGATGCACCTGGATAAACTCGCCATTGGCGTAAAAAGCGCCCTGCTGGTAGAGCGCCGACTGGGCGGAACCGGTGCACACCACGGAGTTGGTGGACTTGCCAAAAATTGCGCCGATGCCGCCGGTGGCGATGATGACCGCGTCGGCGGGGAAGGTGCGCACCTCCATGGAATGCAGGTCCATGGCGCAGATGCCGCGGCACACACGGTTGCCATCCAGCACCGCGGAGAGGAACTCCGAGTGTTCGAACTTCCTTACCTTGCCGTCGGCTTCGTGCCGCCTAACTTGTTCGTCGAGGGCATACAGCAGTTGCTGTCCGGTGGTGGCGCCGGCGAAGGCGGTGCGGTTGTAAAGCGTGCCCCCGAAGCGGCGGAAATCCAGCAGCCCCTCGGGAGTGCGGTTGAAGGGCACGCCCATGCGGTCGAGCAGGTCAATGATGCCTGGGGCGGCGTCGCACATCTCCTTCACCGGTGGCTGGTTGGCCAGAAAGTCGCCGCCATAGACGGTGTCGTCAAAGTGCTGCCAGGTGGAATCGCCTTCGCCCTTGAGGTTCTTGGCCGCGTTGATGCCGCCCTGGGCGCACACCGAGTGCGAGCGCTTGACGGGCACGATGGAAAACAGGTCCACGTGCCCGCCCATTTCCGCGATCTTGATGACCGCGGAGAGGCCGGCGAGCCCGCCGCCTACCACGATGATTTTCGGATTATTTGCCATAAAAATTAGCGGCCCGGGCCGCCCTGGATTACGGAATCTGTGCTGCCGCGCTCAGGTTCGCCGGCGGCGGCACCTGTGGCGAGGTCAAAAACGCCACCATCGTCACCGTTCCCACCACAATGAACACCACCGCCACCAGCAAGCACACCACGCCAAATTTGCGCCGCGCGTTCTCCCCGGTGAAGAAGCCCCACTTGGCGGCGAACAGCCACAGGCCATAGCCGAAGTGCCACGAGGCCGCGATAATGCCCACGAAGTAAAACGCCACTGCCCAGGGATGATGGAACTCGTTCTGTACCTTCCAGAAGGCGGCGGCTGAATTGGTCAGCAGGTGCACCCCATTAAAGCGCATGGACCACACGTGCCAGCCTATGTAAAAGAAGGCGATGGCCCCCGTCCAGCGCTGCGCGGTGTACATCCAGTTCCCGGTCCAAGGGTAATCACCCACGTTGGTCTCGCCGCGGTACCAGATGTAAAAGCCGTAGCCGGCGTGGTAGGCAATGGGAATCCAGATGAAAAACAGCTCCAGGTAGAAAACGAAGGGCAGCCCGGTGAGGAAGCGGACATTCTCGTTATAGGCGGCGGCGCCATTCGTGGCGAACGCGTTGGAGAAAAAATGCTCTACCAGAAAAGCGCCGATGGGAAAGATGCCGCTCAGCGAATGCAGCCGGCGCCAGAAAAACGAATGTCCCTGGCCGGCGCGCAGGGGAGCAACTCCTGAATGAACCTTTGCGGAAACTTTGGCTCCAGCAACCGGGGCCGTACTGCTGACCGATGCCACGATGGCTCCTAAGACTTCGGAATGAAGGCGCGAAACTCTCTATTATCTTTTTCCGGCACCAGCAGAGTCAAGGAATGCGGCTGCTGCCGAAATACCGGGTATCCAGTAAGTACCCGGCAATTGGCTGAGAACGACGCCAGATTCGCCAGGGGCTGCACCCGGTACGCGAGATGATTTGGTGCTGCAGCGACTCCGAATCACAATTTGTTAGATGATGCGGAACTGACCATCGACTCGTGACTCCCGACTACTGACTCCCACCTCCCGCCTCTTCCCACCACTCCAGAAATTTGCGAAACGCCTGGCCGCGATGGCTCACTCGCGCCTTCTCCGCCGCCGACAGTTCGGCAAACGTCTTGCCCAGCGCGGGAAAATAAAACAGCGGATCGTAACCAAAGCCGCCCGTTCCGCGTGGCCCATGGAGAATGATTCCTGGTGCTTCGCCCCGGAAACTAGCCAGGGCTTTGCCGTCGCGCGCAGCCACAATCACGCATACGAACTGCGCCTGGCGACGGTCATCAGGAAGGTTCTGCATTTCGTGGAGCAAGCGCGCGTTATTGGCCGCGTCGCTGGCGTTCCCTTGTGGCGAAGTCGCCGCATAGCGCGCGGAGTGCACGCCCGGCGCGCCTTGCAGCGCCCCCACCTCCAGCCCGGAATCGTCCGCCAGCACCACTGCGCCAGAGGCAAAGCGGCTGTAGTACGTGGCCTTTTTGGCGGCGTTGCCTTCGAAGCTGTCTTGATCCTCGGAGACCTGCGGCAGGGACGAGAAGCCGGGCAGCCCGCCCACAGCGATGCCATGCTCCGCGGCGG
>DASVBI010000485.1:0-6240 GCA_036375915.1 Terriglobales bacterium
ATCCGCTTGACCCGCACCATCACCCGGTCAGTGGCGCAGCTGTACGCGGCCACGCAGCACGTCAACCGCGGCGACTTCAGCCATCGCATTGAGGTCAGCGCCCGAGATCAGCTGGCTGCGCTGGAGGGTTCCTTCAACTCCATGACCGACTCCATCCGGCGCCTGCTGGCGGAGCAGAAGGAAAAGCAGCGCATGGAGAACGAGCTGGCTATCGCCCAGGAGGTGCAGGCGCAGCTTTTCCCCAAGGAAATATCGCAGCTGGAGTCGCTGGAACTGCACGGATTCTGCCGCCCGGCACGCACGGTGAGCGGAGACTATTACGATTTTCTGCCCCAGCCGCCGGAGCAGATGACCATCGCGGTAGGCGACGTCAGCGGCAAAGGCATTTCGGCGGCGCTTCTAATGGCCACCATTCACTCGGCCGTGCGCGCCTACAGCCTGGAGACGATTCCAGCCCGCGCCGTACCCCTGGCAGTAGGCGCTCAGGTGGGTTCTGGGGGCGAAGATCTCCCCATGGCGCGAGCGGAAGTGTCGCCGGCAGCACTGGTTGCCTTGCTTAATCATCAGTTGTATCGCAGCACGCCGGCAGAAAAGTACGCCACGCTTTTCCTGAGCACCTATGACGGACGCTCGCGGCGGCTCACCTACACCAACGCCGGGCACCTTCCCCCGGTTCTGATGGGGCGTGACGGTGGTGTCCGCCGCCTGGATTGCGGGGGCACGGTAGTAGGGCTGTTTGATGGCCTCTGCTTCGAGGAAAGCTCAATTGAGTTGCAGCCGGGCGACCTGTTTCTCGCCTTCAGCGATGGCATCACTGAACCGGAGAATGATTTCGGCGAGTTCGGAGAGGAACGCCTGATTGGCCTGGTGCGCGACCACCGCCACCAGCCGCTGCCGCGCATCACCGAAATCGTAACCGCGGCGGTAGATGACTGGATCGGCGGACGCGAGCAGCCCGACGACCTGACCCTGGTGCTGGCGCGGGCACGCTGAACCGGTGGCCAGTTGCCAGTTGTCGGTTACTGTAACTGCTGTCCTCAATTGTCTCCCCGCCGCAAACGGGGCTAGCCCGGTCGCACAGGCGAGGACGCCTGTGCCTACGCATTTCTGCTGGCTGTAATCACCCCTTGCCCGCTCACTCCTCACCACCTCTGGTGATTCGCATCACAGCGGCGTGCTTCATAAAGGCTTGTAATCAAATGTCCGCCGAGCCCGGCGGAATGCCGTGCTGGGCGGTTTAGCGAGGACGCGCATGCCGAACGAACCCCTGCTGCCTTGTCCCTTCTGCCAGGGACACGGAAAGATGTCGCGAACCGAAATTGTAGACCGCCTGGAAGACCCCGATCTTCCGGAAAAGATTGTCATCGAGCTTAACCGCTCGCAAAACGCGGAAGAAGCGGTGCCGGTGGGCGCGCCTGGAGAGAAGACGGGCGATTTCGCCAGCAAGGTGCATGGCTGGAACAAGCATGTGCTGTGGCGCCGCAGTTCCAAAGAATAAAGCTGCGGATATGCGGCTCGGGGCCGGGAAGAGAGGCTGCTGCCATGCCGGAAATGGAAGCTCAGGACGTCAAACCATTGCTGGAGCAGTTCGCGGATGAACGCGCCAATCTCATTTCCATCCTGCAAGAAATTCAGGCTACATTCTCGTACCTCCCGGAGGAGGCGCTGCGGCGAGTTGCCCGCAAGCTGCAGGTTCCGGTCACCGAGGTTTACCAGGTAGCCACATTCTATCGCTGCTTCAGCCTGCATCCGCGCGGCCGGCACCTGGTGCAGGTCTGCCTGGGGACGGCCTGCCATGTGCGCGGCGGCGACCTGGTTCTGGAAAGAGCGCAGGCCGAGACCGGGGCCGGGTTGAGCGGCACCAGTTCAGATATGGAGTTTACGGTGGAACCGGTGCGCTGCCTGGGCTGCTGCGGCCTGGCGCCGGTGATGCGTGTAGACCGCGACACCTTCGCCCACCTGGAGCAGACCAAGGTTCGCGGCATTCTCAACCGCTATCGCCCGCGCAAGAAGCCCGCGGCCACGGTGGAGAGAATCGCCGCCAGCGCGGAGAAAGGCGCTGCCCATGATTAGCACGGCGCATCGCCTGGCTACTCTGGATGACCTGCACCAAGCCATGCGCCGGGGCCGCGACCTGCTTTACCCCAGCGAGCCGAAAATCATGGTGGGCACGGCCACCTGCGGGCTGGCGGCGGGCGCGGAAGAGGTCCTGCGGGCGGTGCGGGAGGAGGCAGAGAAGAGCGAACTGCCCTACGTCGTGGCCGAAACCGGCTGCATCGGCTGGTGCTCGCAGGAGCCGCTGCTCGATGTATGCATTCCCGGGCGGCCGCGGGTCACCTACGGCCGAATGAAGCCGGGCCGGGCGCGGGAGATTGTGCGTGCCATCCCGAAGGTGAAACCTGAGTGGGCGCTGGCCATGATGCCGGGCGATGAGAATGAACTGAATGGCGCCTATGTCAACTACTGCGTTCCGCACAACGGCCACGTTGACGGGCTGAAAGCCTACAAAGAGTTGCCGCTGTTCAAGCGCCAGTTGCGCATTGTGCTGCGCAACTGCGGGATCATTAATCCCGATAGCCTCGAGGAATACATTGCCCGCAGCGGCTATCACGCGCTGTGGAACGCGCTGCGCAAGCACACGCCGGAGGAAATCGTCGCTGATGTGAAGCGCAGCGGCCTGCGCGGGCGGGGCGGCGCCGGATTTCCCACGGGCGTGAAGTGGCAAGCGGTACGCGATGCGCGGGGCGAGCCCAAGTACATCATCTGCAACGGTGACGAGGGCGATCCCGGCGCCTACATGGACCGCGGCGTGCTCGAGGGCGATCCGCACAGCGTGCTGGAAGGCATGATTATCGGCGGCTATGCTATGGGCGCGCACGAGGGCATCATCTATGTGCGCGAGGAGTATCCCCTGGCGGTCATGCGCATGAAGCAGGCCATCCGCCAGGCAGAAGACGCGGGCCTGCTGGGCCAGAACATCTTCGATTCCGGATTCGATTTTCAAATACGAGTTGTGAAGGGGGCGGGCGCTTTCGTATGCGGGGAGGAAACAGCGCTCATCCGCTCGATTGAAGGGAAAGTCGGGGAGCCGCAGCAGCGCCCGCCCTATCCCGCCCAGCACGGCCTGTGGGGCAAGCCCACCTGCATCAACAACGTCGAGACTTGGGCCAACATCCCGGTCATCGTGCAGCGCGGCGGGGACTGGTTTTCACAAATCGGGACAGAGAAGAGCAAGGGGACCAAGGTCTTCAGCCTGGTGGGCAACATCGAAAACACTGCCCTCATTGAAGTGCCCATGGGCACCACCCTGGCGGAAATTGTTTACGACATCGGCGGGGGTATCCCGAACAGTCGCGCCTGCAAGGCCGTGCAAACCGGCGGGCCTTCAGGGGGGTGTATCCCCGCCGACAAGTTCGACCTGCCGGTGGATTACGACAGCCTGACGCAGGCGGGTTCCATCATGGGCTCAGGCGGCATGATCGTGATGGACGACCACACCTGCATGGTGGACATCGCCAAGTACTTCCTGGAGTTTCTGGAAGACGAATCCTGCGGCAAATGCTTTACCTGCCGGGTGGGCACGCAGCGCCTGAAAGAAGTTGTGACCCGTATTTCCCAGGGCCAGGGCAAAGAGGAAGACCTGGAATTGCTGCAGGACCTGGGCTGGCTGGTGCGGGAAGGCTCGCTGTGCGGGTTGGGGCAGACGGCGCCCAACCCGGTGCTCTCCACCCTGCGTTATTTCCGCAGCGAGTACCTGGCGCACATCCGCGACCGGCGGTGCCCGGCGCATCGCTGCCGCGAACTGATCACCTTTGAGATTGACCCGGTGCTGTGCAATGGCTGCGGGGCCTGCGTGCAGATCTGCAGCGGCAAGGCAATTCTGGGCGAGAAGAACAAGCCACACTTCATTACCCAGGCGCAGTGCACGAAGTGCGGAGCGTGCCTGGAGATGTGCAATTTCGACGCGGTGCTGGTGCATTGACCATGGTCCACATCACGATGAACGGCTTGCCGGTGGAAGCGGAGCGCGCAAGCACGCTGCTGGAAGTGGCGCGTTTCTACAATTTCCCCATCCCTACCCTCTGCCACGAAGATGGCCTGAATCCTTACGGAGCCTGCCGCCTCTGCCTGGTGGAAATTGGCGAGGCGCCCAAAAGCAAGCTGGTTGCGGCCTGCGGCTACCGGGTAGAGGAAGGACTGAAGGTGCGCACCAACTCGATGCGGGTGCAGCGCGCACGACGCCTGCTGCTGGAGCTTTACGTCGCCACCTGCCCGCAATCGAAGCGCATTCAGGACCTGGCCTCGGAGTATGGCGTCCGCCAGTGCCGCTATGAACCCATAGACGGCCAGCCGGGCGCGCCCTGGGATCCGAAAGCGAACTGCATCCAGTGCGGCCTGTGCGTGCGCATTTGCGCCGAGCAGATGATGGCCGGCGCCATCGGCTTTGCCGGAAGGGGCAAGAGCCGCCACGTGGCCCGTCCCTTCGGCATGACCAGCGAGCAGTGCCGCCAGTGCGGCGCCTGCCTGTACGCCTGCCCGGTGTGCGAACTGCGCTGCCAGGGCTCGACCGCCGAGACCTTGCTATGCAACGGCTGCCTGAATTTCTCCCCCGTATGTTTTCAGAGTTACAACGATGCCATGTGCTTCCTGGAGCCGTGCCACGCTTGTGAATTGAGCGGGCCGTTTCGCCACGAGGTCGGCCTCAAGGTCCCCGCCCTGCAATCAGCACCCCAGAAAGCTGCGCCATCCACAGGAGAACTGAAATGACCTACACGCGACTGAATTCATCCGCCGCCACGCTGACCAAGAACCGCACCGAGGATTCGGTCAGCCCCTTCAGCGGCATGTGCACCACTTGTGTGGACGGGTGCATTGGCATGTGCGAGATCGGCAAGTCCGCCTATCGCGGAGCGGAGATGATTTACCCGCAGCCGTTCGGCATCATCACCACCGCCTCGCAGAAGGATTACCCGGTGGATTTGTCGCACTTCACCATTCTCGGCCGCGCCACCGGCGCGTGGGGCATGGAAGCCGACTCCAACCGCGCGCTCTTCCCCAACGTGGACCTGGAAATGACCATCGGCAAAGCGCCCGGCATCCGTTACAAGCTGCCTTTTACGCTGGGTGCGATGGGCTCCACCAACGTGGCCAAGAACAACTGGCCGGGACTGGCGGCGGGCGCGGCCATCACCGGCACGGTGATTGCCGTTGGCGAAAACGTGGTCGGCATGGACATGGAATCACGTTTCGATAACGGAAAGGTCATCTCCAGCACCGACCTGGAGTGGCGCGTGAAGTGCTTCCGTGAATGGCAGCAGGATGGCTACGGTGATGTGGCCGTGCAGGGCAACGTGGAAGACACCATGCTGGGTGTGCAGGAGTACGCCATCTCCAAACTGGGCGTTGAGACGGTGGAGCTTAAGTGGGGACAGGGCGCCAAGGACATCGGCGGCGAAGTGAAAATTCGCGACCTGGCCAAGGCTCAGGAGCTGCAGAAGCGCGGCTACGTGGTGCTGCCCAACCCCTCCAACCACGTGGTGATCGAGGCTTTCAAGCGCGGCAGCTTCCACGAGTTCGAACGTCACTCGCGCGTGGGCATGGTGAGCAAGGAGTCGTTCCTGGCGCGCGTGGAGCAGCTGCGCAAGGTTGGGGCGAAGCACATTTTCTTGAAGACCGGCGCCTACCGGCCCGCCGACCTGGCGCGGGCGGTGAAGTTTGCCTCCCTGGCCGAACTCGACCTGCTTACGGTGGACGCGGCCGGCGGCGGCACCGGCATGAGCCCGTGGCGCATGATGAACGAGTGGGGCGTGCCCGGAATTGAGTTGCATTCGCTGCTTCGCCAGTACCTGCAGCAACTGGAGAAGAAGGGCGCGCACATCCCCAGCGTGGCGGTGGCCGGCGGTTTTACTTTCGAAGACCAGATCTTCAAGGGTTTCGCCCTGGGCGCGCCCTATGTGAAGCTGATCGCCATGGCGCGAGCGCCGCTGGCGGCGGCAATGGTGGCCAAGACCATCGGCAAATCCATGGAACAGCAGAGCCTGCCCATTTACATCGAGCGCTTCGGCACCACGGTGGACGAAGTTTTCGTGAGCGCGCCCGAGCTGCGGCAGAAATTCGGCGACCGCTTCAGCAAGCTGCCGGTGGGCGCCATCGGTTTCTACACCTACTCCCAGCGGCTGGCGCAAGGCTTGCGGCAGCGCATGGCGGGGGCGCGCAAGGTCGGGGTCAAGTACATTGACC
>DASVBI010000424.1:0-2561 GCA_036375915.1 Terriglobales bacterium
GCCGGAGGAGAGCGCCTGCTCCACCGCCAGCAGCGCCGAGATTTCCGCCAGCCCGGGCAGGGCTGTGTCCAGCAGAGGCTCGATCTCCTGCCGCGAGAAGATGGTGCCGCTCTCTACCGTGGCCAGCAGCGCTTCCTTGTACTTACCCACGAAGGCGCGAAATTCTTTTTCCGCATTCACCTGCCACAGGTGCAGCCGGCGGCGCCCCGGCAGAACAACCGCCTTCGGCCGGTCGCCCAGGCGAACCGCAAACAGGTCGGCCAGCGAATGGGCGGGGTCGCTGGAAATGAGCAGCACCCGCCGCTTTCCGCCCCGCACCGCGCTGTGCACGGCGTAGGCGGAGGAAACCGTGGTCTTCCCCACGCCCCCCTTGCCGACGAAAAGGCTAAGTTCTGCCACGCCCGTATTCTAGCCACGGATACGGATTTGGGGCGATTTGCACAGGTGGGAAAAAAAAGACCGGCAAGGTACACTGTCCAGGAACGAAGAGGGGTTCCAGCGATTTTTTGGCCACGCCCCAGGTCCTGAACCGTCTCCTCCGTGAAGAAGCGGAAATCAACTCCTCGCGCGGCAAAACGCTCACGGCTGAAGCCGCTGCCGCCCAACGCTCCCGCCGCGCGCGACGAGGGTCCGCGCCTCATTCCCCTCACGCCCGGCAAGGACCAGACTGGCCTGGAACATTTCCTTCGCCTTGCCGACGTCGCCCTCGGCCGCAAAAAGCGCGACCGCGACCGCCTGCCTTAGCCCGCCCACTTTACTGCACCGTGAGCTGTACCGTGGTCGAGCTTTCCTGCGGCCCGGACTGGGCGTGCACCACCACCGTGTAGGTGCCGGCGGAGGTGGCGCCGCTGCTGGGAGTGGGAGGCGAATTATTCGCGCTTGGGGTGGGCGTGCTGCTGGCGCCGCTGCCGCCACAACTCACCAGCGCCGCCGCCAGCAGCAGGGCCAGCGCCACCACCACCATCTTCCGCCGGCGGCTCTGGCCGCCCAACAGCAGCAGCGGCAGCGCCGGCAGCAGCATGCCCAGCCACACCCGCTTTGGCTGGAACAGAAGCGCGGTGGTGCCCGTGCTGGTGTTGACGGTCAAGGTGGTAGTCACGCCGCCGGCCTCCGCCGTGGCGCTGCCGGGTGAAAATGTGCAGCTTGCTCCCGCCGGCAGGTTAGCGCAGGAAAACGAGAAGTCCTGCCCCACTGCCGCGCCCACCGGACTGAATGTCAGGGAGTAGGAAGCTGCCTGCCCGGGAGTAACGCTGGCGCTGGTGGGAGATGCGAGGAAGGTCCCCGCCGCCGTGGTCTGCGCCGGCGCGAACGTCTGGATGCCGAAAACGCTGTTCGCCGGCGCCCCGGCATTGAACTTGGAAATCAGCGTTCCATGGTCCAGGTCAAAGCGAACCACGTCCGACGTGCAGTAGTCGGTCGCCCAGAACGAGGTGCCGTCGCTGTCCAGAGTCAGCGCTGACCAGCAGTCTTCGCCTGTCGCGTCGTAGGTTTGCACCGCTTTGCCGTCGCCGTCCAGCCGCTTGATGTTTTTCAGATTGGCCACCACCACCCCGCCATCGGGCAGAATGCGCAGCGCCAGGGCTTCCGTCAGCTGCGAAGTCAGCGGCGCCATTTGCCGCCCGGTGCAGGCGTTGAAGCGCAGCACCGATGGCCCCTGCGAAGTGTAGTAAATGGTGCACTGGTCTGAGGCCAGGTCAATCCAGTCGGTGCCCTGCTGTTCCACCGCCGGCTGGTACACCGCCGTAATCGTGCCGTAAGGATCCAGCTTTACGATGGCGTGGCTGCAACCGGTTTCGCCTACGTAGCCGTTGCCGGCGGCGTCGAACACCATGGATTCCGGCTTGCAGTTGTAGCCCGAGCCGAAGCTCGCGGCCGGACCCAGCCCGGGAAACTTGCTGACCGCGTTGGCGGTGAAATCGGTGACGAACAGATTGCTGAACGCGTCGAACGCCATCCCCGTGGTCGAGCCGCCCAGGTTGGTGTTGAGGGTGGCTAGGGGTGAGCCGTCCTTGCCGAACTCCTTCACCTGCCCATTGTTGATGCCTACGAATACTGCAGCCGTGGCCGTGACCATAACGTTCACCGTTCCCACGTAGCCGTTGCCCGCATTGTCCCTGGCCGTAACCACTGCTCTGAAATTGCCGCCAGAAACGTAGGTGTGGCTCACTGTCGGCCCACCCTGGTAATAGCCATCGCCTAGCTGCACCACAATGCTGGGTGTGCCGTCAGGATCGGTGCAGTTGGCGGTTATGGTCACCGCCAACGGAGCTTTGCCGCTGGCCGGGGTGGCCTGGGGCGAGCACTGCAGCGGCGGCGAAACCGTCACGGTCTGGCTGGCTGACCCGCTCAGTCCAAAAGAATCAATCGCCGTCAGCACTACTCTGAAGGTTCCGCTGGAATTGTATTTGTGAGAAACGGTGAAGCCGGGGTTGACAAAGGTTGGAGGCGTGCCATCGCCCCAGGTCAGATATACCTGCGTAATGTTATTCAGTGGCGCAGTGCACAGTCCGGACGCGGTAACGCTCAGGGGAGCAACGCCCGAGGCGGGGGTCACATTCAGC
>DASVBI010000114.1:0-4708 GCA_036375915.1 Terriglobales bacterium
GCCAATTACCTTTTCGGTTAGTTCGGGGTGCTTTAGTTCGCGTGACGTGGAGGTTGGAGAACCAGTAACTTATCCGCGTTCATCGGCGTTAATCCGCGGCGAAAAAGAAGCGCCGAAAGAGAATCACTCCGTGGGCCGGTCAGCGAGCACGGTCTGGGGCTTGCGCGGAGGCTCGGTGGGACGGGCGGCAGCGGGCGGCTCGGCGGCGGCTTTAGCCTCGGCGCGCGCCGCTCCGCGCTCGTCGAACTTGCCGAAGATCATCTTGCCTGCCGTGGTCTGCAGCACCGAGGTCACGGAGATATCCACGTTCTTGCCGATCATCTTGCGCGCATTGTCCACCACCACCATGGTGCCGTCGTCGAGGTAAGCCACGCCCTGGTTGTATTCCTTGCCTTCCTTGAGGATGAACACGCGCATGATTTCGCCGGGCAGCACGATGGGCTTGAGCGAGTTGGCCAGCTCGTTGATGTTGAGCACTTCCACGCCCTGCAACTGAGCCACCTTGTTGAGGTTGAAGTCGTTGGTAATGATCTTGCCTTCATACACCTTGGCCAGCTCAATCAGCTTCATGTCCACTTCGCGCACGGCGGGAAAATCGTCTTCCACGATCTGAATGTTGAGGGAAGCGACTTTCTGCAGGCGCTGCAGGATATCGAGGCCGCGCCGGCCGCGGTTGCGCTTGAGCGAGTCGGCGGAGTCGGCCACCAGCTGCAGCTCGCGCAGCACGAACTGGGGAATGACGATGATGCCGTCGAGGAACCCGGTTTCGGCAATGTCGGCGATGCGGCCGTCAATGATCACGCTGGTGTCGAGAATCTTGTAGGCCTTGCGTCCCTGCTTTTCGCCGCCGAAGATTCCGCCCAGGGCCGCCAGGTTGAGCAGGTCGCCCTTGTTGGCGCCCACGATCAGCCCAATGTAGGCCATCAGCAGCATGACCAGAAGCTGCAGGAAGCTTTGGGTGTGGCCGGGATTAATGCTGTTGCGGATGACCAGGCTGAAGAGGTAGGCGCCGAGGATGCCGAGCACGCTGCCGATGGCGGCGCCGATCAGCCGCTTCAGGCTGACCTTGTGCAGACGCATCTCGAAGAGAATTACGCCGATGCCGATGGCGGCGCCCACCGCACCATCCACGGGAGCGGTGAGGCCGAAAGGTTCAAGAACGTAACATGCGGCAGCAACAACCAGGATGAAGACGACGCGAACAAATATGAGATCCAAGGAGAAACCTCCTCGGGGCGATTCCGGTCCCAAGCCGCGGTGACAAGGCCTGGGGAGAAGGCCATCAACCGGGGCCCAAGTGGCGTCCCCTACTGCTAAAGTCCGGCCGCAGCCGCCGGCCGGAGGGATTTATGGCGAAGCATATAACAAAATGAAGAGGCTTCACCCGGCGGCATGATGGCAACATGCCGACACGCGGGAAGTATATACCAGAGTACCTTTCCTGCATCCGGGAAAAGTCCTACAGTCGGCTTCCGCGTTCCCATATCAGATGAGGCTCAGCGGTCGAGGGTCGCTCGCTGGGGGGAAAGATGGCTTTATTCACTGCTGCCCCAGCTTCTACAATCACCGAGGAGAAGCCATGAAAGCGATTGTGATTCAGCGGTTTGGCGGTCCGGAAGTGCTGAAGCTGCAGGAGGTTGCTGATCCCCAGCCACAGCCGGGGGAGGTGCTGGTGCGGGTGCAGGCGGCGGGGGTGAACTTCGCCGATGTGATGATGGCGCAGGGCGGGTATCCAGGCACCCCGGCCCCGCCGGTGATTGCCGGCCGTGAATTTGCGGGGGTGGTGGAAGGCAGCGGGGAACGGGTGATGGGGTATACCCAGATGAGCGGCTTTGCGGAAAAGGTAGCCGCTCCCCGGAACCTGCTGTGGCCGCAGCCCATGGGCTGGAGCGCGCCGGAAGCGGCGGCTTTTCCGGTGAATTACTTCACCGCATACCTGGCCTACTGGGAGGCGGGCCTGGCAGAAGTTGCGCCGGCGGGGCGGCGTCCGCGAGTGCTGATCCACGCGGTGGCCGGCGGGGTGGGGACGGCGGCGGTACAGCTCGGCAAAATCCTGGGCGTGGAGACTTATGGAACGTCCTCTTCCGACGAAAAGCTGGCGCGAGTGAAGGAGCTGGGGCTGGACCACGGCATCAACTACAAGCAAGTGGATTATGAGAGTGCTGTTCAGAAACTGACCGGCGGCGAGGGTGTGGACGCGGTGTTTGAGATGTTGGGTGGAGAGCACACCGCCAAGAGCCTGCGCTGCCTGCGCGATTTCGGGCGGGTGATTCTCTATGGCACCGCCACCGGGCAGCAGCCCAAGTTCGACACGCGCTCCATGTACGCCAAGGCCTCCAGCGTGCACGGTCTATGGCTCACCAAGCTGTCCCTGAAAGAAAACATCATGCGGCCGGCGTGGGAGCGGATGTCAGGATGGATCAAAGAAGGCAAGCTGCGGCCGGTGGTAGGACATGTGCTGCCGCTGGAGCGGGCGGGCGACGCCTTCCGGCTCATGCTGGAGCGCAAGAACTACGGGAAAATTGTGCTCACGCTTGGCTGAGGGCCGGGATGGCCTCTGGACGGCCGGCGAGGCGCCGGCGCTGCGTTCATCTTCTGCCTTTCAAGTATTGCCGCGGAATGGGACGCGCTTTGCTTTCGTTCTGCCACTGTGCGCTGACAATCCACCAGCGGCGGCCATCGTTAACCAGGCTGATGCTGTTAATGCCGCGCACATGAGTCTGGCGGCCATTTTCGGTGTCGGTTGATTCGTAGGTGCTCCACACGTGGGCCACCTTGCCGTACTGTTCGGTGCGGCGGGCGATCTCTTTTTCGAAATGCGAACGCTCCTGATGCTGCGTGGACTGCAGCATCCTGGTGATCTGCCCGATGCTGCCTGACCGCAAAGCCGGTTTTCCATCCTGGTCGCTCGCGCTGATCAATTGCGCTCCTGGCCGAAACAACGAGGAAAAGCGCTGCATGTCCGCCGGCTTCCCCGCGGGATGAGAAATGGCGGCGTAGGAGGCGAGGATAAGCGCGTCTATGGAAGATGCGTCCTGCGGGCGCGCAGCAGGGGCCTCTTGCGCGGGACAGGAGGCTGCCAGCAGCACCACCAGCACCACCGACAATTTTCCCGGAAACAAGTGTTTCATGATGTTCTTGCCCTCCAGGCCAGAGTAAGTACGGTCTCGCACCGCACACAACACCGCAGGAGTGTTGTGAACCAGGATGCGCAAGAGCGCAATTTTACTTGCTACCTGCGCTGCCTCATTCACGTCCAATGAGGCGAGCGCGTCCGAACGGAAGAAATATCGTAAAGGGAACTTTCGTGAAGGCCGTGACGTAATCTGATTTCGGCAGCAGAAGTCGCAAACAGTCAAAGGGGTTAAACGAGGATTGTTCTCACCCGCGGTTTGGCGGCCCAGGTGGGAAGAATCGGGTAGAGGGCACGTCCTTGCGGCCGGTCCTTGTGCGTTTAACCCCGCCACATTGTAGGCCATCGGGGGAAAGAAAAACACCTCCGGGCCGGAGCGGGCCGCCCAACATCACCCCAAGGGGAGAAGGAAGTGAGGCAACATGAAAAGCTCAAAGATCACGGGCGGCCTGGTTCTGGCAGTGGCAGTGCTGCTCTCCACCGCCGCATTCGCCGCCGGCAAACCGGGCTCGCTCTACCTGGGCGAGGCCGCACAACTTAACGGAAAGCAGATTCCCGCCGGTACCTACCAGTTGAAGTGGCAAGGAAACGGGCCAGCGGTGCAGGTGTATGTGATGAAAGGCAAGAAGGTGGTGGCCAGCGCCCCCGCCAAGGTTGAGCAAGTCTCTGCCCAGTCCGACCACGGCGCCGCCGTGATTGACACCGCGGGGGGCTCGCGCACCCTGGTGGAAGCCCGCTTTGCCGGCAAGAACTATAAACTGGTATTCCCCAGCCCCGAGGCGCAGGCGCAGAACATGCACAACGGGTCCAATCAATCCAATCGCTAAACGGCCGCTCCGTAACAAAAAGGGAGCACGCTCGTGCTCCCTTTTCATTTTCCTCGAACCTCGGTTGTCGGACACCACAACCCGGCCTGCGCTGGGTGCCCGCCGCGTCGTTTACTGCACGGTCAGGCTGGTGGAGTTGGTAATCCCTCCTGAGTTGGCGCCGATGGTGGTGCTGCCCACCCCGGCGGCGCTGGCCAGGCCCGCCGTGCTGGGAGCGTTAGCGACGGTGGCCACGGAAGCCGACGACGAACTCCAGTGGACATTCAGGGTTATGTCCTGGGTGGTGCTGTCGCTGAAGGTTCCGGTGGCGGTGAACTGCTGCTTGCTGCCATTGGACACAGTGGAGTTTGCCGGCGTGATGGCGAGAGAGACCAGCGTGCCGTTGCTGACGGTGAGAGTGGTGGTTCCTTTCAGCCCGGAAGCGCTGGCGGTAATGGTGGCGCTGCCTGTACGTTTTCCGAAAGCTGTTCCAGAACTGCGCATGGAGGCGACCTTGGGCGTGGACGACTTCCAGGACACGCCTGCCAGGTTGCTTCCCGTGCTGCCATCACTGAAGGTGCCGACGGCGGTGAACTTCACGAAGGTGCGGGCTTCAATGCGCGGGTTGCTGGGCAGGATGGCGATGCCCACCAGCTTGACGGTTGTGACCGTGAGGTTGGTACTCCCCGTCACTGAGTCCAGAACCGCGGTGATGGTCGTACTCCCCGTAGCCACACTGTTTACCAGTCCCTGATTATTGATGGCGGCG
>DASVBI010000374.1:0-6748 GCA_036375915.1 Terriglobales bacterium
ACCTGGAGGTGGCGCATGGGGTCCGCGTTTATGCCGCGGTGCGCAACCTGCGCGGCTTCGCTCACGGGTTCGAGTTCGTGCTGGTCAAGGACAACCAGCGGGCGGCGATCCAGCGGCTCTGCCGTTCACGTCTCAGTTAAGGTCAGGCCGGCTGGGACTGGCTTGGGGGCAGGGCGGCCCGGTCCACCAGCCAGATGAGGCGCCCGTTCACCGGCCGGATGAGCTTGGCAGGAAACTGCTCGGCCGGAGCATTGCTGTAGAGCACCGAGTGCAAGGCCGGGGCTTTCTCCGCACCGCTGACCAGGAACATCACTTCCGCCGCATTGTTGAGCACGGGCGCGGTCAGAGTAAGCCGGTAATGCCCGAATTTCTGCACCCAGTTGGCGGCAACCAGCCGCGAGCGCTCCTGCAGGGCGGCGCTACCGGGGAATAACGAAGCGGTGTGTCCGTCTGGCCCCAATCCCAGCAACATCAGGTCGAAGCGCGGACGTTCACCCGCCTTCAAAGCAAAGAAATCCCGAATGGTCTGCTCGTACTCTTCCGCCACTTGCGCGGCGTCGCTCTGCTCGGTGGGCAGGCGGAATACATGATCGGGCGGAATGGGCGCCCGGGAGAGCAGGGTTTCGCGGACCATGCGGTAGTTGCTGTCTTTATCGTCGGGGGACACGTGGCGCTCGTCGCCCCAGAACAGGTAGATTTTGTTCCAGGGCAGTTTTTGCGCGTTCCGGGCCAGTTGGGAATAAAGGCCGCGGGGCGTGGAGCCGCCGGAAAGGCTGACTGTAAACCTGTCTCGGGCTTGCACCGCATTGCGGGCCGCATGCTCAAATTCAGCAGCGCCAACGCGGCTCAGTTCGTTGGCATCGGCGACGATTTTGATCTCAGGTTGCATGGGATCAGCCCTTAGTAGTCAGCCCTTAGCATTCAGCGCTCACCTCCATCGGCGGTTTCTGAACTCTTTCAATCGCCAGCGGCCAAGTGCTAATTGTTAAGTGCCAACTGCTGGGTTTCCAGCATAGCACTGCAGGAGTAAGGCGGTGCACTACCTCAACTGCGCCGTAGTCACACGATGCAGGCTGGCGGAGGCGCCGTTCTCCGCCAGCGACGTGGTGAGCAGTTCTGCCTTCAGGCCCGGCTGAGCCAAGTGTTTTCTGACGCGGTCAACCGTCGTGGAGGCGGCAACCTCAGGATCGAGGAACAAAAGCACCGAGGGGCCGGCGCCGCTCAGCACCGCACCCAGCACGCCTTGGCTGCCGGCGAGCTCGCGCAGGGCGGGCAATAGCGGGCACAGGGAAGCGCGATAGGGCTCGTGCATGCGGTCCTGCAAGGCAGAGCGCAGCAGGTCGGCCCGGCCCTGGGTGAATGCGGCCAGGAGAAAGAGCGAATTCTGCAGGTTGAAGACGGCATCCGGACGTGAATATTGAGCCGGAAGCACGCGGCGCGCCGCTTCCGTGGACAGCGGCTCCTCTGGAATTGCCAGCAGCAGCGGCCAGGGGCAAGCGGCGGCGAGTCGCACTGCCTGCACCGTGGGGGCGCCATCGGCGGCGGTGGCGTTGCGGGCGATGGCCAGGCCGCCCAGCCAGCAGGCAGCGGCATTGTCGGGATGGCCTTCGCGGCGGGATGCTTCGGCGATGATCTGTTCGTCGCTCCATTCCAGGCTACCCAGACGGACCGCCAGGGCAATGCCCGCGAGGCGAGCCGCCGCCGAGGAACCGCAACCTTTGCCGATGGGAATTTCGTTGCTCACCTGCAGATGCAGTGGCGCAGCCGGCTTACCCGCCGCCTGCAGCACTTCGCGATAGGTTTTCAGGATGAGATTATCAGCGCCGCCGCCGCACAGGTGGGCATCCCGGCCCCGCGCGGAAACAGAAAACTCGCTGCCGGGCTCTGCGCGCACGCGCAGGTAAAGCGAGAAAGCCAGCGCCGCCGCGTCGAATGCCGGACCCAGATTGGCGGAAGTGGCCGGAAACAGGAGTTCGTCGCCGTGCCTGCGCGGGGGCTCAGTGTGTGGCATCGCTCTTCTCCGCAGCCTCCAGCACGCGCAGCACCGCCTCCACGTTGGGCTCCACTTCCAGCGGCGCGCGGCGATAAGGATCAAGACGGCCGCGCTGGTCTTCCGCGGTCTCCGGCAGCAACTCCCGCCGGTGGAACTTCAGAGTGTATTCCGGGTCCTTAAGCAGATGGCCGGTCAGCACCAACACCACGCGCTCGTGGTGGTGCACGAAGCCCTGTCGCACCAGCTTTTTAAGTCCGGCGAGAGTGACCGCGGAAGCGGGCTCGCAGCCCACGCCATCGCTGCCAATTTCCGCCTTGGCGATGGCAATCTCCGCCTCGCTCACCTGCTCGCAGCGCCCGCCGGTGGACTGGAGAACGCGCACCGCCTTCTTCCACGAGACGGGATTGCCAATGCGAATGGCGGTGGCCGCCGTCTCCGCCTGCACCGGCACCAGATGCTTACCGCCGGTTTCCCGCAGCGTGCGCACCAGGGCATTGGCGCCCTCCGCCTGGATGACGGAGAGCCTGGGCATAAATTCAATCAGACCCAGGCGGCGCAGCTCTTCCAGGCCCTTGCCCAGGGCTGAGCAGTTGCCCAGGTTGCCGCCGGGAACGATGATGTGCTCCGGAAGCTGCCAGTCCAGTTGCTCCAGCAGTTCGAGGGCGGCCGTCTTTTGTCCTTCCAGGCGATAAGGATTGATGGAATTGAGCAGGTAAATGGGATGGCGGCGCACCAGATCGGTGAGAATGCGGAGGCAGCCGTCGAAATCGGCGCGCAATTGGCAGGTAAGGGCTCCGTAATCCAGCGCCTGCGAAAGCTTGCCCCATGCGATTTTGCCTTGGGGAATGAGCACCAGGCTGCGCAAGCCGCCGTGGGCGGCGTAGGCGGCCATGGAGGCGGAAGTGTTGCCGGTGGAGGCGCAGGCCACCCAGGAAAAGCCCTCCTGGCGCGCCACCGAGATGGCCACCGTCATGCCCGTGTCTTTGAAGGAGCCGGTGGGGTTCATACCCTGGTGCTTGGCCAGGAGGAGGTCCACACCGGCGCTGCGGGCGCAGCGCGGCAACTCGAAAACCGGCGTATTGCCCTCGCGCAAAGTGATGATGCTTCGCCCATCGGGCAGATGGGGCAGCAGTTCGCGGAAGCGCCACACACCGCTGGCGTCCTGGGCATGGCGCGAAAGCTTGCGCTCCCACCAGGCCTGCTTGAGGTGAGACGCCCACGCCAGGGTTTGCGCTTCGCTCTGCGCCCAACCGGGATAAACCACTTCCAGCAGGTCGCCGCAGCGCGGGCAACGGAATTCCGCGCCGGCGCGCTCGAACTCCGTCCCGCACGCGATGCAGCGCAGCGCATGGCCAGTCTTCATATCAGCTTGCACCTTGGCCCCTGCTGTCATTTTGCCGGAATCGAGCCGCCGCTGCGAATCAGCGGCGCAGGTACTGGTCGGTTTTGTTTAGCCAGTCAGCGCGCGGGGGCGTGAACACATCCAGGTCCACCGTGTCTTCCAGCGCGATGGCTTTGTGCGGCATGTTGGAAGGAATGCAGAGCACTTCCCCGGCATGGACCACGATTTCGCGGCCATCAATTTCGAACTTGAGCGCCCCTTCCAGGATGTAGGTGATCTGCTCGTTTTCGTGGCTGTGCAGCGGCACCACGCAGCCCTTCTTGAGCAACACGCGCGCCAGCATCATCTGCTCGCCTACCACCATCTGGCGCTGCAGCAAAGGATTGAGAGCTTCCAGTTCCACTGACTTCCAGGGAATGTACTTGAGCTTGGCGGGCTGTCCTTCACGTTTCGGCATGGTAGCCATGGGTCGGAATCCTTGGTTGTGAGGTGACCTGCGGTTCCACGAGTATAAATGCCCGCGCCCGCGCTGGCCACGGGCTTCAGTCTACGAAGTGGCAATGGGGGGACTTGTGCCCTGGCGCTAGCGGGCGTAGTAGCCCTTGCGCGCCATTACGCTGAGCTTCTTTCCCGACTTTCGGGCCTGGATCTGAATGCGGTGAAAGCTTCCATTGTCGGCAATTTCCGGGGGGCGATAGGCGACCGCATAGCGGTAGCGCAGCTCTTCGCTGATGCGGGCAAAGGCGCGCGCCAGCTTGCGCACATTTCCTGGGAACAGCGCTTGCCCTCCCGTAGGCCGGGCTAAGTGCTTCAGAGTCCTGTCAGCAGAAGAATCCACCAGGGAGTTGGTGCTGACCGCGTAAACGGTCACCTCCGCTTGCTGGGCGCGCGCCACCACCGATTGCAGGGTGCTTTTGCTGGCATTGTCGTCGCCGTCCGAAACCAGAATCAGCACCCGGGCCACCATGCCCTGGCGGGGGCGGGCCAACAAGCGGCAGGCCTCCGCGACCGCATCAAAAACGGCGGTTCCTCCCCCCGGCGACAGGCGGTCAATTCCAGCCGAGAGCAGGCGGGGGTCATGGCTGAAGCCCTGGCTCAGATGGAAAGTGGTGTTGAAGCCCGCAACCATGGCCTGGTCGGCTTGGCCGCGCAGGGTCTGGCGGAGGAATATGGCGGCTGCCTCTTTTTCAAACTGAAAGCGTTCCCGGATGGAGTCGCTGGTGTCCACCAGGAGGGCGACTCGCAGGGGCAGATTCTCCTGGCCGCGAAAATCTACGATGGTGGCGGGCTTGTTGTTGTCCCTCACCCGGACGTCGTTCTCGGTCAGGCCGGCGATAAATCGGCCGTGGCGGGAGGCAGTAAACAGGACCTGCACCTCATTGACCTGCTTGCGGAGCGTCCAGGAGTTCGGGGCCGTCGCCAGCAGCGCCTGCGAGGTGGCGCACATGCCGCAATCCTGAACCTGGGCACCGACAGGGGAGCCGCAGGCGACCGTAAGCAACAGAGCCGCCAGTCGAAACCGGGTTGCAGTCCGGGCGGGCCTCATTTTGCACCCCCGAATCAGCTATTCACTTCTGGGTGGCTGATTGGGTGGAAGAAAGCCTGTCCATTTGCGCAATCTGCGAGTTGACCTGGGCAACGTCAGAGGACTTGGGCGCCAGGCGCACGTAGTTGCGCATGTGCTCGGCCGCGCCCTGGTAGTCATGTTTCTGCGCCAGGATTACGCCCAGCAGGTATTCCATCTTGGGAATGCGGTGCTCTACGTCGGTCTGGATTCCCTGGCGGACAGCCTTTTCGGCATCGCTGTAATGCCCCAGGTAGTAATTGGCGGCGGAGTTGTAATACCAATCCTGGGCGAAGCTCAGCGGGTTCAGGCGCAACACGGCGCTGGTCTCGTTGATAACGTCCTGCCAGCGCCGTTCCTGGAAATCCATGACGGCGAGCAAGCCATGCGGGCTCACAAACTGCGGGTCAGCGGCCACGGACTGCTGCAACGACTGCCGCGCTCCCGCCATATCCTTCTGTTGCAGCTGCACGCGGCCCAGTTCCAGCCAGGCGGCGGCAAATTTGGGATAGATCTGAACCGCTTCCTGGAACTTTTTCTCCGCCGCCGGCCACTTCTGCTTCTGCGCCTGCTCGCGGCCCTTTTCGAAGGCCTTCCTTGCTTTGGAGGGGGCCATGGCGGTGGTGGCGCTGATAGTGAAGCCCTGCACCTTTTCCAGGCGGTGCAGAACAATCGTCCCCACATCCGTGGACTCGGTCCGGTCCACACTGGCCAATTCCACGACCTGCGACGTGAAGCCGGGCAAAACCGCAAGCAGTTCGCATTGCTGCAATTCACGGCGCTGCTGGAGAGCGGTGCGCGGCTGTCCCTGCATGCCGGAGGTGGTGGTTACATCGTCGTTGCCCATGCCGCGCTGTTTGCCAAACTCGAAGCTGAAATTGCCTTTGTGGTCGGTGTAGCCTTCGAAATGACGGTCGCCGTTGCACACGCTCTCAATAGTCGCGGCATCGGTCAGTTCGCTGCCATCATCCACCCTTACCTTGCCCGAGAGAAACAGCGGCATTGGGGGCAGGGTATCGGGATTGTTGATGCTGGGAGGAATATTACCGCTGGGCACCGACCCAGTATTGCCCACCGAGGGCCGACCGCCGCTTCCGGTACCGCCGCCCCCGCCCGTCGGCCGCCCTTGCGCCACCAAGCTAACGCTAAGAACTAGTATTGCGAAGAAACTGCCGAGGAAACGTGCCGGTCGCATGGAAGGCCTCCGCGTCCGCAAGCCGTAAACCGGTAGGCGGTGTGTGTAGGATAGGGTTGACCACACCCCGAGCTGGTTGGCCTGATGTTTATCCCGGCCGGGGCGTTTGTCAAGCTAAATGAAAGACTGCCGGAACGGGGTGTGGGATACGGCAAAATGGCAACTTTCACCTTCCGCGGGCATCATGGATAGCTATGCGTCATTGGGCCTCTAAGCTGTTAATCCTGGGCTGTATGACATGGGCAAGCGTGGCGTGCGCCCAGCAGGCCGTGCCCTCCCCTGCCCAGGTGGCGCAGGCGGAAGCGCAAGCCCAGGCTTACCGCGCCCGCAATGGCGTCAGTCCCCAACTGCTGCAATTCATGTCGGACATTGCCCGCGCCAAGCTGGCGTTGGGTCAGATGACGGCGGCCCAAGCCTACGCTCAGCAGACGGAGCAGCTATGCCGGCAGCAACTGCAGCGACGCGCCCTGGATGCCGAGCCGCGGCTGCCGCTGGCGCTGGGCGCGGCTATCGAAGTACAGGCGCAAGCCATGGCCGAGAACGGCAATCGCAGCGGCGCCCTGGCCCTGCTGCGGGGAGCACTGAAGCAGTACGGCAACACCTCCCTGCAGGCCCGTCTGCAAAAGAACCTTAACCTGCTGACCCTGGAAGGCA
>DASVBI010000514.1:0-4149 GCA_036375915.1 Terriglobales bacterium
AGACGCGCGACATCGCTGCGATCACCTACGGCGCCAACCCGGAGAAGAAGGGCCTCGACCGCGTGCTCGCCGCCTGGCGGCGCGAGAGCCGCCCGGACGAGGAGCTGGTGGTGGCCGGGCTGGACGCCGCGGCGGGCGCGCGCTGGCTGCCGCCGGGGTTCCGGGAGAGCCGCAAACCTTCTACTTTGGCGCCGTGGGCGGTGGAGTGTGGAAAACCACCGATGCCGGCCGCGTCTGGAAGCCGATTTTTGATGCCGCCCCCATTGCCTCGGTGGGAGCGCTGGCGGTTGCGCCTTCCAATCCCAGCGTAATTTACGTCGGCACCGGCGAAGCCGACATGCGTTCCGATATCTCCTTCGGCGACGGGGTTTACAAATCCACCGATGCGGGCAAGACCTGGCGCCACATTGGCCTGCGCGAGACCCGCCACATAGGGCGCATCCTGGTGGATGCGCACAATCCCGACATCGTGCTGGTGGCGGCGCTGGGACGCGCCTACGGTCCTAATCCCGAACGCGGCGTGTTCCGTTCAATTGATGGCGGGCAAACCTGGCAGAAGGCTCTCTACAAAGACGAAAACACCGGGGCCATTGACCTGGCCTTCGATCCGGATAATGCGCAAACCGTTTTCGCCACATTGTGGCGCACGCGCCGCCCGCCCTGGAGCACGTATGCCCCCCTGGACGGGCCCGGCAGCGGTCTGTACAAATCCACTGACGAGGGCGCCACCTGGACGGAAATCTCCGGTCACGGCCTGCCGGCTGGCGACTTGGGCAGAATCGGCGTGTCCGTAGCCGCGGGCACGCACGGCCAGCGGATTTATGCCGTAGTAGATGCCGGGCAGAAAGGCGGCCTTTATCGCTCCGACGATGCCGGGGCCAACTGGACGCTGGTGAGCACCGACCGCCGCATCCACCAACGCGGCTGGTATTTCGGCACGGTCACCGCCGACCCGCTGGATCCCAACACGGTTTACATCCCGAATGTGTCTCTGTATCGCTCCACCGACGGCGGCAAGACATTCAGCTCCATCAAAGGCGCACCCGGAGGCGACGACTACCACCTGCTCTGGGTGGATCCCGGCGATTCGCGGCACATGATTGTGGCCAGCGACCAGGGCGTAACCATCAGCGTGGACGATGGCAACACCTGGAGCAGTTGGTACAACCAGCCCACGGCGCAGTTCTACCACGTCTCAACCGACAACCAGTTTCCCTACAAGGTGTACGGAGCGCAGCAGGATAGCGGCACCGTGGGCACGCTCAGCCGCAGCGACTACGGCCAGATCACCTTCCGCGACTGGCGCCCGGTGGGCGGTGATGAGGGCGGCTACATCGTACCCGATCCCAGCGACCCCAACATTGTCTATGCCGGGGGCACGCTCGGCGAACTCCACCGCTTCAACTGGAAAACCGGCGAGTCGCAGGACATTTCTCCGTGGCCCAGTTTGGCTTTCGGCAGCGAGATTGCCGGACGCAAGTACCGCTTCACCTGGACTTCGCCGCTGGTGTTCTCGCCTCAGGACCCGCACACCCTCTACATGGGCGCGCAGATGCTGCTGCAGACCCAGGACCGGGGCATGAGCTGGCAGGCCATCAGCCCCGACCTGACAGGTGCTGAACCGAGCGCCACAAACTCAACCGAGCCCCTGGCGGTGAGCAACGCCATGCAGCGCGGATTCGGCGTCATCTACACCATCGCGCCTTCGCCGCTGACCGCCGGGATGATCTGGGTGGGCACCGACACCGGCCTCATCCAGTTAACTCGCGATGGAGGAAAGATCTGGGAGAACGTCACCCCCAAGGGGCTGTCGCCCTGGAGCAAAATCAGCCTGATGGAGGCTTCCCGCTTCGACGCCGGGACCGCTTACGCCGCCGTTGACCGCCATCGTCTGGACGACTTCCGTCCCTATATCTACCGCACCCACGACTACGGTAAGAGCTGGACCAAAGTTGCCGACGGCATTCCCGACACGGCCTACGTGCATGCCGTGCGCGAAGATCCGGAGCGCAAAGGCCTGCTGTACGCTGGCACCGAAACCGGCGTCTATGTTTCGTTCGACGATGGCGGGCACTGGCAGCCCCTGCAGCTAAACTTGCCGGTCGCGCCTGTTCACGACCTCGTGGTTCATGGCGACGACCTGGTAGTGGCCACGCACGGGCGTTCGTTCTGGATTCTTGACGACCTTACGCCACTGCGGCAGTTGGACGCGGCGCTGGCCAATTCTGATGCGCACCTGTTCCGCCCCGCGGCGGCGCTGCGCGTGCGCGCCAACCAGAACCGCGACACTCCCCTGCCCCCGGAAACTCCAGCGGGCAGGAATCCGCCCGATGGCGCGATTCTTGACTACTACCTCAAGACCACGGCTGCGGCGCCGGTGGTGCTCGAAATTGCCGATTCCCAGGGCCAGGTGGTGCGCCGTTTCTCCAGCAGCGACGTACCGCCGCCCGTGGATTTTTCTCAGCTCGCCTTTCCGTCTTATTGGGTCGAGGCGCCGCACATCCTGAGCAAAAATGCGGGTGAAAGCAGATTTGTGTGGGATTTGCGCTATCCCACGCCGCCGTGGCTGTTCCACGAGTACAGCATGGCCGCGGTTGTGGGCGAAACTCCGGTGGCGCCGCAGGGCCCGCGGGTTTTGCCGGGAGAATACGAGGTCAGGCTGACGGTGAATGGCAAAACCTACCGCCAGCCGCTGGAGGTTAAGGAGGACCCGCGAGTTTCAACTTCTGCGGCGGACCTGGAACGGCAACTCCAGCTCGAGCGGCGCATTACTGATGCCGTGGGCAAAGACACGGGCGCGTACAACGACATCTCGGCCGTACGCAAGCAACTGGGTTCTCTGCAGAAGGAAGCGGGCGGTAAGCCGTCTTCCGCGAAATTCGCCGCCGCCGCCGCGGCCCTGGATGGCAAGCTCGCTGCTCTTGCCGGTGTGAGCCCGATTGGGGGTGGAACCAGCACCTTGGCCACGTTAAATGGAAGCTTGGCCGCGCTGCTGAACGCGGTGGAAAGCGCGGATGCCGCCCCGACCGCGCAGTCTTACGCGGTTTTCGACGAAACCGAGCGCTCGCTGCGGGCTCTGCTGGCCTCGTGGGAGAAGATTCAGCAACAGGACGTGGCGGAACTGAACCGCCTGGCGCGGCACAGCCACATCTCGGAACTCAACCTTCGCCCGCAAAATTAGTATTGGTAAAAGGCGTAGCTTGCAACGCCTCCCACCGCAGCGCGGAGCAAGACGCAACAAGTTACGTCTCTACCAAAAAGTTGTGTGGCGGGGGCGCCCGCGCCGCAGTTTTTGCCTTCTTAGCGGCTGAAGCTGGCACTATCGCGCTTTTGGCGGGCCAGGGTTTCCAGATAATCTTCGGCGCTTTTTGAGCCATCCTGCGCAGCACCCAGGCGGGCCCGCAGGCGGCCGGCAATCTGCTCGGCGCTCTGCCGGCGCACCTCCGGGCTGAGGTCGTAGCGGCGCTGCAGGAAGCGCTCAATCAACTCCAGCTCATCGGCGGAAATCTGCAGCGCCGCAGACGTTGCCGCAGAATCTCCAGTTCCGGCAACAAAATCCGGTTGCACTTCCTGCATAGCCTTTTCGTGCACCACGACAGTGCCGGCAACGATATCCCCCAGGCGCTTGTTCCGCGCGGTAAGAAAAACCGAGATGATGCCCACCACATAGAGCCCGGGCATCTGGTCCACCAGGCGCAGCAGGTTGCGCGCCACCGCCTCGTATACCGTGATGGGACGGCCGGAGTCGCCGATCACCCGAATGCGCACCAGGCGTTTGCCCGGGGTTTGCCCATTCCAGAAAATCTCGAACAGGGCGTAGTAGCCGGAATACAGAAGAAACAGCACGAGAAAGAAAACGGCGGCTGCCCAGGTCCAGGCTCGGGGGGTAAAGCGCGCCACCGTGGGGACGACCAACTCGCCGATGAAAATGACCAGCAGGAAGGCGAGCGCCTGGATGAGCATGTCCAGAGCAATAGCCAGAAAGCGGCTGCCAATCCCCGCCAAGGGAAATTCCAGCGGGATCTGCTCCGGGGTTTCGATGGTAAGCTTGTCCGGCGAGTACACCCGTGATCTCCACGCACTGGCTTGAGAAACGGCAGCCCTACTGGCGGCGGCTGGAAGCGCTGGTGGAACAGTCAGGGCGGCGCG
>DASVBI010000663.1:0-7630 GCA_036375915.1 Terriglobales bacterium
ATGTGTGCTTCTCCTCCTTGCCTGCTCCTAGGGTTAGGATGCAGTGGGCAGGGGAGGTGTAAGCCGGGCAGCAGCACTCAGGGTTGAAGCGCGAGCGATTGGCTGTTACCTGTGAGTCTACCCACTCAGCTTCTCCCGCAGCCGCTGGTAGGTGGTTTCCAGGGCTTCCGGCAGGACGCGGGTCTCGGCCGTGGTGGTCATGAAATTCGTGTCGGCGGCCCAACGTGGCAGCAGGTGCACATGGATGTGGTCGGCCACGCCGGCGCCCGCCGCCTGGCCAATATTCATACCCAGGTTAATGCCATCCGGCCGGTACACCTGGCGAAGCACGCTTTCCATGCGCTGGCAAACGTCCATTACTTCGTGGGCCGTGGCCGCGTCCAGTTTCTGCAACTCGTCTTCATGTTGATAGGGCACGATCATCACATGGCCGGAGGTGTAGGGATAAGCATTAAGGATTACGTAACAGGAGGAACCGCGATAAACGATGCCGGCTTCAGCGTCAGCCAGTTTGGGCGCTTGGCAGAAAATGCAGCCTTCAGGCTTGCGCGCGCCGGTAACGTAGGCGTAACGCCACGGCGTCCACAGATAGTCCATGCCGCCGAGAGTAGCAGATGTGAATCAGGTTTTCCGAGCTGCCCGCGGCCCCCGCCGGCGCAGGAGAGGCGGAGGCGCATTTTTAGAGGAGAATCAGGCGGCCGGGGCGAAAAAAGGCCGCTGCACCTGCGCCAGTGCAGTTTCCGCGAACCGAAATTTTGCCCGCTGGTTTGACACTTTTTGCGAGCGGTTGCTATAGTCGATGGGTTCCGTAGAGACGCGGGTTTCCCGTAAGACGATCCGCCCGCTGAAAGCAGTTTTCAGCGTTTTGTAGGACGGGTCAACCACACCGAGATACAAGCCAGCAGTTCATCTGCCTAGCTCGTTCCATCCCGCGTCTTTCGGGTGCACCGGTATCATTATGGCGCTCGAAGACACTGTCAGCAGCAACCTGGAACCCCAGTTTGCATCTGAGTCCTCGGAATCAGAAGCTCGCATGACCTCGCAATCCGCCACTTCCGCTCAGACCCAAAAAGACAACATGACAACCGACGATTTCGCCACCGCACTGGAAACCTTCACCTCTGAACCCGAAACCGCCTCCGGCGACGACCATGTCCTTAAGGGCACCGTGCTCAAAGTGACCCCCACCCAGGTAGTGGTGGACATCGGCGCCAAATCGGAAGGCATGGTGCCGATTGCCGAAGTGCTGGACCACGAAGGCAAGCCCAAGGTGCAGGCCGGTGATGCCATTGACGTGATGGTGGAGAAGGGCGAGAGCGAGGAAGGCTACATCAACCTTTCTCACCTCAAGGCGCAGCGGCTGAGGGCCTGGGACGAAATTGAGGCGGCCCACAATGAGAAGCGGCCGATCCGGGGCGTAGTGGTAGACCGCATCAAGGGCGGGCTCACGGTGGACATTAACGGCGCACACGCCTTCCTGCCGGGCTCGCAGGCGGACTTGCGGCCGGTGCGCAACCTGGAAGGTTTTAAGGGCCAGCAGATTGAAGTCCACGTAATCAAGCTCAATAAGAAGCGCGGCAACATTGTGGTATCGCGCAAGCAGCTTCTGGAAGAGGAACAGGCTTCCAAACGCGAGAAGGTTATGGAGCACCTGCACGAAGGCGCGGTGCTGACCGGCTCGGTGAAGAACCTGACCGACTACGGCGCCTTTGTGGACCTGGGTGGCATTGACGGCCTGCTGCACATTACCGACATGTCCTGGGGCCGGCTGACTCATCCCCGCGACCTGGTGAACGTGGGCGACGAGATTCAGGTAAAAGTGCTCAAGTTCGACAAGGACAAGCAGCGGGTTTCCCTGGGATTCAAGCAGCTCACTCCTGACCCCTGGCTGGATGCGGCCCATCGCTATCCCGTGAGCGCGCGGGTGAAAGGCCGTGTGATCAGTGTCACCGATTACGGAGCCTTTGTGGAATTGGAACAGGGCATTGAAGGCCTGGTGCACGTGAGCGAGATGACCTGGTCCAAGCGCATGAAGCACCCCTCCAAACTGGTCAACGTGGGCGACACCATCGAGACCGAGGTGCTGGCGGTGAATCCCACCGAGCGCCGCATTTCGCTGGGCATGAAGCAGCTGGAGCCGAACCCCTGGGAATCGCTGGTGGAGAAATACCCGATGGGGTCCACGGTGGAAGGTCGAGTGCGCAATCTGACCGATTTCGGCGCCTTCATCGAGATCGAGGAAGGCATTGACGGCCTGGTGCATGTCAGCAACCTGAGCTGGACCAAACGCGTGAAGCATCCTTCCGAAGTGCTGAAGAAGGGCGACCGTGTTAAGGCCATCGTGCTGGCCATCGAACCGGACAAGCGGCGCCTCTCGCTGGGCGTGAAACAGCTGCAGCCGGACGTGTGGGAGACCTTCTTCCAGACTCACCGGGTGGGGGACGTGCTCCACGGCAAAGTGCTGCGCGTGGCCAGCTTTGGCGCTTTTGTGGAGATCGCCGATGGAGTCGAAGGCCTGTGCCACAACTCGGAAGCGGTGGACGACAACGGCACTCCGGTTCACCTGGAGCCCGGGCAGGAGTTCGACTTCAAAATCATCAAGATGAATCCTGGCGAAAAGAAGGTGGGATTGAGCATCCGGGCGGTGGGCGAAGAAGCCTCGCGTGCCGATGTGGAGGCTTATAAGCACCCCGTTTCGAGCGCCACCTCTACCATCGAAGAGCTGATGTCGTGGAAGCGCGCCGGCAACGACCAGGGCTAAGCGGACCCGACTCTATAACTACTGTCATCTTGAGCGCAGAAGGGCGGTTCGCTTGCGAACTGCCCTGCGAAGTCGAAAGACCCACGGTGTGTGGTTCCCTCTGCGTTTGCTCAAGGGAGTTCGCCTAGATACATACCCCGCAGTATGTTTTCGGCTAGAAAACTCTCTCCGAACGTGATGGGAAAGAGGCCGCCAACCGCTCTTTTAAGCTCAGGCGAGCGCTTCTCCGCGCAGTCGAGGGCGCCTGCGGCCCACAGCTACTTACTTCACTTCAATCCTCAGGTTGATTACGGCGTTGGGGCGGCTGTCAAAGGAGCTGAGCGTCTTGGTGTCGCTTTTGCGGTTCTTGTACTGAGCGTACACCTGGTAGTCAATGTTGGGCGACAGGGCGGGGAAGCGATAGGTGCCATCTTTGCCCACGATATAGGATTTCACGCCCATAGTGCGCGTATTGGTGAGATAGACCACCGAGTCGCTAAGCGGGGAACCATGCTGATCGCTCACGAACCCAGTGAGGGCACGCATTTGTGGAGCCCGTTCCTTTATCTCACGGAAGTGCAGCCCCGGCAGCTGCGCCGTAGCCAGCGTGCCTGCCAGCATCAACCCAACCAAAAAGGCCCAGGTCTTCTTCACAAAGACCTCCCTGAAACGTGAGCTTCTACTCTGTTAGATGCAGCCCGACGTCCACCCGCACGTCGTTTTGGACTTGTACCGTGACCTGGGGCGGCATCCACTGGTTACTGTGGTCACCTTTTTTGGCCTTCTTTGGCCGCTTTATGTCGGCCCAGACCACGTACTTGCCCGCAGGAACCAGTTGCTCAAACTCGCCCACGTGATTGGAGTAGACCTGCCAGCGCGCTTTTTTCTCAGCCGCGCGGCGTATCTTGACGCGCACTCCATACAGCGGCTGGTCCTTTGCGTTCCACACTGTCCCGAAGATCAGCCCGTCATGGTTTTGCTCGGCTCGCTTGTCGCGTGTAAGGGCTGCGGCGCGGGCTGGCCCGGTGAGCGCCATCAAGCCAAGGAACAATGCCAGCACAAGCGCTGTGCCCAGGCTGCGATTTCGTGCTGGTTGTGCTGAATGCAATTGGATTGCAGAGAGGCGGCGCCGGAGGCGCATCACCTGCCCCAGCGCACGCTAGGAGTAGTCGCCGTCCTCCTCTTCCTCTTTTGCCTCGTCTTCGTCCTCTTCCTCGATCGGGTTTAACTCCAGTGGATTAGTCGTGACTACCTCGAAATCGGTGCCGCACTCCGGGCAGGAGACGATTTCGCCCTCGTCCACCTCGTCTTCCTCGATGTCGAGATCGGTTTCGCACTCCGGACAGAGAACCATAAATGCCTCCCACCTATGAACGACTCTCCTTGTGTATCTTTTAGAAGCTAATCCCGTTCAGCGTCAAGCCCAACAGGGTCACCCCGGCCCTTCTGTAACCACAAGTAAGGAGCGCCCCGCCAGCCGTACCGCTGCTTGTGTGAATCCCTGTGCTGGCAAGTGATGACGCATGGGCTGGGCCGGTTGCCAGAAATTTGCCAGCGCAGGGGCTGCCCTACTTTGATTCGCTGTGCGCCGTCTTACCTGCCAGCAGGTCGAGGGCGTGAGGCAGAAGGTCAATCACCGCGGCCAGGGATTCGGTTGCTCCCTGGGGACTGCCCGGCAGGTTGAGCACCAGGGAGGTCCCGCGGGTTGCACAGAGGGCGCGGCTAAGTGCCGCCAGCGGCGTTTTCTTAACGCCCTCGGCGCGCATGCGTTCGCCGATGCCCTGCACCTCACGGTCGCAGATCGAGAGCGTCGCTTCCGGCGTGACATCGCGGGTGGCCACGCCGGTGCCGCCGGTGGTCACCACCAGGCGGGCCTGTTCGCACAGTCCCACCAGCGCGTTCTCGATGTGATTGCGCTCGTCGGGCACGGCTTCGCGCCTCACCACCTGATAGCCCGCTTTCTCCAGCGCCGCCGCTACCGCCGGTCCGGAGCCGTCCTGGCGCGAACCCGCCACCACCGAATCGCTCACCGTAAGCACGGCCGCGGTGCGCGCCCCCAACTCAGTTGTCGAGGACATTGTCTTCCGCGCCCCGGTTGGCTTCATCGAGCAGGCGCAGCCCTTCCATCAGCAGTCCCTGGGTGGAGAGGGTGGTGCTCTTGTCGTTGCTGCGGCCGTCGAAGTCAATCTGGAAGTTGCCTCCCGTCCAGGAGAGCACTTTGTACACCGCGGCATCGCCGACCAGGCTGCCATAGGCCGCGTGCTTGATCTGACCCTCCACAAAGAACATTTCACAGCGTTCATTTTCATGGGTGATGATGAGGGAGCAGCTCTTGCGGCCCATTTCCAGCGACTGCACCAGGTCAATAACGTTCATCTGCATCAGGCTGCCGCGAACCATGCTGCCGCCTGGAGCTTCCTTGGCCATCTTTTCCAGTGCGATCTTGTCAATCACGCGCTTGATGCGGGTGGTGGCTTCCTTGATGAAGAAGGGCTTCTCCAGCATGTCATCCACTGGCTCCTGCATGCTGAGCTTGTCGGCGATATCGGATTTGCTGGCCAGCAGGATGACAGCCGTGGCTGCGGTAGCTGGGCGGCTCTTGAGCTTCTCCACCAGTTGCCGGCCGTCCATGCCCGGCATCTGGTAGTCGCTGATCAGCAGGTCGGGCGGGTCATCCACCGCCTTGAGCAGGGCGTCGGCGCCGTCGGTGGCGGTGCTGACCGTGGCCAGTGGAGACAGGGCCTGGCGCAGCATGCCCAGCACCATGGGATTGTCGTCCACCAACAGCACTTTGACGATGGCGGGCATGGATCAGCCTGAACTCTTGCCGGCGCGCGTGTACGCGCCGCTCTTGCCCCCGGATTTGCGTTGCAGAACCACCTCCCGCACCTCGATGCCCTTGTCCAGGGCCTTACACATATCGTAGACCGTCAGGGCGGCAATACTGGCGGCCACCAGCGCTTCCATCTCCACCCCGGTGGTGGCGGTGGTGGTTACTTGGGAGCTAATAGCGACGCCATTCTCGCATAGCTGCACCTGCACATCAATGTGGGAGAGCGGCAGGGGGTGGCACAGGGGAATCAGTTCGGCGGTGCGCTTGGCGGCCATAATGCCAGCCAAACGAGCCACTTCCAGGGGGTCGCCCTTGGGATTGCGGGGCAGCGCCGCCAGCACCTGCGGCGACATGGCCACGAAGGCGCTGGCCTCGGCGGATCGCGCCGTGGCCGCCTTGGCGGAAACATCCACCATGCGTGCTTTGCCTGCCGAATCGTAATGGGAAAGTTTCTTGGCCATCTTCCGGCTACGCCCATGTTACAGCAGGCCGCAAAATCCATGGCTGCGGAACAAAACCGCGGGAGCGTGGAGGCGAAAAACTCTCACGGATTAATCCCTTGACACTAGTAACAAGTCCTCCTATACCATCGCCCACGACTCAGGCGACGAAGGCCGGCCATTGAAGATTCCGGCTGGGCGGAGGAGGGCGCGGGAAGGGCACCCTATGGCAACACCGGTCAAGACACCGAACGAAGTGGGGAAGTGGTATAGACGAGTGCCTTCTGCCGGCTTTGTTGAAACCTGGTGGGTCAGGATTCCAGGCAAGCTGCGGCCATACTCGCGAATTCTCTGGGTCGCCTGGGGAGATGGGACTTACCTGACGGCGTGGCCGCGCGCGGCGGCGATTTTGCCACTTGCGGTGCTGCTTCTTGGGCTCTTAGCGGGAGCTACGCACTTCAGCCCGCTTACGATCGCTGACAGAATAGGCAGCGGGATCCCCGCGGTTGCTTTTCTGCAAATGGTCCCGCTGCTGTTCCTGGGAGTCTTCCTGGGCGCGCTGAGCGCCAACTTGGGGCTCACGCTCGTGATCGGCTATGGGCTTGGAGACTTCATTGCGGGGCCGGTTCTGACGGCAAGACCGGGCCTGCTGAACACATTGTTCGAGCTGCGCGTTCCGCAGTTGCTGAGTTACGCCCTGTTTTTCGGGTTGGTGGTTACGCCGGTGGTTCTTGGCGACAGTCTCTTGAGCCCGCTATACCGGCGAGTTTCCGCAAAACGTTCGCCGGGAGCGCTGCTGCGCACGGCCGCCTCGGCCGTCGTGATGATGCTGCTGGTTTACGGCTGGACACTGATGGCGCCCTTCGCCCTGCGGGTGATGTGGTCGTGGCCGGGGCAGATCCCTCCCGTCACCCCGTCCTCTTTTCACAGCATTCTCAATCCATGGTTGCCCTTGGTGGCGGGCATCGCCGTCGTGCTGCGGGCAGTGCTGGCCTGGAGAGCGCGCCATGACCAGACCGTCGTCGAACGGATCGCGCGGCGTCGCCGCGACGCAGAACGTGCCGACCAGAACCTCAAGTGGACGCGGCGCTGCCCGCCCTGGGCGCGTTCCGTAGCCACGGCCGCGGCTTCGACCCTCCTGACCGCGGCGCTGCTTTCCGGTTGGATTCTCGCCACCCTGGTGTTCCTCGGTTTCCTGTCGCTGGACCTTCTGCGAAGAACCGTGCTTCCCCGGGTAGACGCATGGAAATGGTGGACGGGCAAGGTAATGATTGTGCCCGCCATCCTGCGTTTGGGAGCATCGGTGGTCCTGATGTACTACATCACGCTGGAAGTACTTCGGGTGCCAGGCTGGGCCGCCAACGCCAATGGCATCCCGGGGCAATTTGGAGCGGAGTTGGTGTCTCTGGCGCTCGGCGTTGCGGTTACCTTTTTTCTGACTCCTGTTACGGATACGGCCTTCCCGGCGGCGCTCAAACCGGTCAGGCTTCCGCGCTCGGCCATGCGTGCCACGGCGGTGATGATGCTGGTTGCTTGGGCTTTGTTTGCAGCTCCTCAAGCCTACGCCATCTGTCTTGACCCGGCCTGCTGTTTTGGCGACAACTCCAACGCCGGTTT
>DASVBI010000599.1:0-4846 GCA_036375915.1 Terriglobales bacterium
TCTTCGAACTGCTCGATCGCTGGGAAAGGGAGCAAATGAATGGTGGAAGCAAGATTGTGTAAAGGGTGCGGGCAACACGCTCAATTCTCTCTCTCGTTTCTGTTGTCCACGTTGCGCCTGAGTCCGCGGAAACAGAAGTGCACAAGGTCTGTTCCTTTCTGTGCCGCCTGTATACAGGGCATCTGCAGAGCAATGCTGGAGAGACTGCCCCATCTGATCTGATTCAGCCGTTACAGGCCGCGCATACAGCGCTGGCGGGTGGATTTGGCGCGGTATCAGATCAGCCGCAGCCCATACCACGGCAGGAAACACCGAACGCCGATTCCTCCCCTAAACCAGCGAACAGGACGCAGAGCGACCCCGCGCAGCGGGGCGCAGCATCGGCCGAAAAAGCGGGGGCGTGCGAGGCCGGCGAGCGGAGCGAGTCCGGCCGATGCCGTTCGACCTGATCTTTCAGCGGGCGAAAAATGAAGAATGGTCGGGGCGAGAGGATTTGAACCTCCGACCCCCTGCGCCCAAGGCAGGTGCGCTACCAGGCTGCGCTACGCCCCGACGAAACCGCGGCCGGAAAAGGGGGTGCACCGCGATTATAAATGATGGCAGTACAGCGCCGGTCACCGCGCCCCTGGCCTGCCGGGCGTATAATTCACAGCAACGATGCCGCCTTTGCACTACGCATTGGTCGCCTATGTCAAAACACCTGTGGGGGAATTTGTGGAGCGCCTGCGCGGCGAACTCCATCCCGCTCTCTCCCACCTGCCCGCCCATCTGACTGTCTTGCCGCCTCGCCTGCTGCAGGGCTCGGAAGAAGAGGCCCGCCAGGTAGTGGAGCGCGTCTGCCGCCAGGCCAGCCCCTTCGAGGTGGTCATGGGGGAGGTGGAAACCTTTATCCCTGCGACTCCCACCGTGTTTATCCGCGTGGCCCACGCCGGCTACCGCCTGCGCGAGTTGCATGACCAGCTTAACAGCAACGCTCTGCAGGCCGAGGAACCCTGGCCCTACATGCCGCACCTGACCATCGTGAAGGTAGCCACGGAAGCGGAAGCCAACAGCGCCTTTCAGGTGGCGCAGCGGCGCTGGTCGCAGTACCAGGGCAGCCGGCGGGTGCTCATCGAAGAACTCACCTTCGTGCGGGAAGCGCCAGGAGAAACCTGGGAAGACCTGGCGCCTGTTCCTTTGGGCGGCAGCCTGGCGGTAAAGGGCGGCCGCTAAGCGACGCCAACCTTCGTAGTGGCCTGCTTTTTTGGGCGGCCATCCTGCCTTGGGATCTGATTACGGAAGTTTTTCCGGTACACGTCCCCATCGTGCCTTGCCACTGCCCATCCGGGGGGGTACATAAGGATGGGGGTGTGCGAGGCGGCGCAACGCGGTTGCCGCCGCCGTCCCGTCAACGCTAACCATCGGAGCGCGCAGGGGATGCTACCCATTGGGGTGTACGGCTCGGGGTTCCTGGGAACGGTTATTTCCGCCTGTCTGGCCGACTTTGGCACTCCTGTCTTCTGTTGCGACCAGGATGGAGAGAGCCTGCTGGCTCGCGCCCGCGGCGAAATTCCTTTCCACGAAAAGGACCTGCAGGAGGTTATTCGGCGCAACGTCCGTGTAGGCCGCCTGGTTTATTCCAGCGATCTGCAGAAACTTTTGCCCAACGCCCAGTTTCTCTTCCTGGCCCAGGATTCGCCGGCCGGGATTGACGAGCTGGCGGTCAGCGTGGGCCGCCTGATGACCAAAGATGCCATGCTGATTCTGGCTACTCCCGTGCCTGTGGGCACAGCCAGCCGCATCGAGCGCAAGCTCAAGGACCACAAACTGCACATCCAGGTGGTCTCGCAGCCTACCTTCCTTACCGATGGCTGCGCGGTGGAGGATTTCAACTGGCCGGAGCGCATCATTCTGGGCACGGCTTCGGAAGCGGCGGTGAAAGCCATCAAGCAGATGTACCGTCCCCTGGTAATGCGCGGAGTGCCGGTGGTGAACATGAGTCTTGAGAGCGCCGAACTGGTCCGACAGGCCACCACCGCGTTCCTGGCTGCAAAAATTTCCTTCATCAACGAACTGGCGGGCTTGTGCGAGCGCGTTAAGGCCGACGCGTTGGACGTTGCCATGGGCATGGGCCTGGATAAGAAGAAAATTGGCCCGCGCTGTCTACAGCCCGGAGCCGTTTTTTCCGGTCCCTTTGCCGAAGCCGACCTGGAAGCGCTGGCGGAACTGGCGCGCCAGAATAACGTTTCCCTCAAAATTCTGGAGGCCGCCCGCGAAGTCAACCGCACCGTGGCCGATTCCCTGATGGACAAGATCACGCGCGCCGTAGACCCGGTAGCCGGCAAAGAAGTGGGCATGCTGGGGCTGGCGTTCAAGCCCAATACGAATTCCGTGACCGGTTCGTCGTCGCTGTGCCTGGCGCGCAGCCTGCTATCCAAGGGAGCCAAGGTGCGAGCTTACGACCCAGTGGCTAATTCCCAGGCCAAGGCGGAACTTGAGGCGGTGCGCTATTGCGATTCCGCCTACGCCGTGGCCGAAGGAGTGGACGCGCTGGTGGTGGGCACGGGCTGGCCGGAATTTCGCGACCTCGACTTCGCCCGCATCAAGCGCCTGCTTAAGAAACCCATCATTGTGGATACCAAGAATCTGCTCGACGGGCCCAGCCTGCGCTCGATGGGATTCCAGTATATCGGCGTTGGCCGGCGGTAGGGCTTCCTTCTTAACCTCTTGCAATATCGTTTTATGAACACGATGACGTGCGACAAGTGCCAGATGTAACAAGTTACGTTTCTACCGAACATGCGTTTCTCCTCATAAAAACCCACATAGGTAGAGACGTTGCTGGCAACGTCTTCTTTCTGGTTGTGCACCCCGGTGGGAAAGGCAGCGGAGACGTAACAAGTCCGTCTCTACTGAGGTGCATTCGTCCGAGCTGCGGAGGCCCGTTGCGCATGAGCGCTCACGACCAGGGCTCGTTCCCATGGCCCAATACGCCAAATCAGGATCGCGATTGCCCACACCGCCGCCAGCGGCGCCAGGCTCATCCCGCCGTGCAGACCCGCAAGCAGACCCAGGTTCCAGGCTCCTCCCTGCTGGTAGAGCTCTCCACGGGTGAACGCGGGCAAGGCTTCGCGGATGGGGAAGCTGACCGACTCGGGAATTACCGGACGGCTTGCGGCTCCCGCCAAGGCTACTGCAATTCCATAAACCGCCAGTGCCGCCAGCACCACCCTGAGCCTGGCTCTGGCCCGCTGCCACACCGGGGCCACAAACAGGCAGGCGAAGGGCAGGCCGGGAGAGAGGTAGCGCGGGCCAAAGGAAGCGCCCGCCTCCCAGTGCAAGTACGAGGCGTTGAACAGCAGATAGTAGAGGGCAATCCCCGCGCTTACGCACAAGCTGATGCGGGGCGCACCCGCGCGCCACAGCAACCTGAATCCAACCGGGGCGGCCAGCAGAACGGGAGTGAACAGGAGCAGGCCACAGCGCTTGCCGAAAAGCAGCGCCCATAGCGTGTGCCACCTGGGGTAAGTCACTCCCAGGGCGCCATGCTGCAGCGTGTCCTGGTAGTTGACCACATATTCGTAGCCCAGGCGAAAGGGCGAGCCAAACGCGGCCTTCTGGTAAAGCAGAATGGTGGCCAGGCACAGCCCGCCGGTAAGGCACAGGGCCGCGCCGGCATACAGAAAACTTCTTCTGCCTGGCCGCTGGAGATAGATGAGCGCCATGACACCGATCATTAGCGCGGGGACGGCGGCGGGAAATTCCGTGACCACCGCCCAGCCCGCGGTGAGCCCCACAATGGCGGCAAGGGCCGCGCTTTCGCCCAGGCCGGCGGAATATCGCACGCGGTCGGCGGCGGCAAAGGCGAACACCAGGCAGGCCGCAGCCAGCGCATGTCCCCAGAACTGGGTGGCGTAAATCCACATGGGCGTGCCCAGGCCGAATATGAGCGCCGCCAGCACCGCCGCGCCCGGGCTGATGTTCCATTTCAGTAACAACAGGAAGAGCACTGCCGCGGCCAGCGCGATGGCCAGCGAACAGGTAAAGACCACCGAGAGATATAGCTGGAAGGCGATGACCTTCGCCATGCTCAACCCATGAGCCAGGGCTAAAGCTGCCCAGGCCGGCGGCAGGGCCGAGAGCGCCATGCCCGGCGCCTTATCGGAGTAGTAGTGGCCCCGATAAAATGCCTTGTCGCCGGTGTTCCACTGGTAGGGATCAATGCGTACCGTGTGCTGCTCCAGCAGCGCCCGCGTCAGATCGAAACGGGAATTCTGGTTCCATCCGGTGCCCTGGTAGAAATAGGCATAGGAAACGAAAAGAATGCTGGCCATCAACAGCGCGGGAGCCCGCCACGCAACGCGCGAACCTGGAGGGAGCGGGAGCGATCTCATACGCGCGGAGATGGCTTCAGGAGATCATGAAGCGGATGGCTGGGGTGGGAGATGGGAATTGAACCCACAACGTCCGGAGCCACAGTCCGGTGCTCTGCCAAGTTGAGCTACTCCCACCACTCTTTTGCATTATAACAACCGTTCGCTGCGCGTGCCTCTCTGCGCCTGATGCCGCGCCTCAGCTCAGATTTCCTCCACGATTGGCCGACATCGGCTGCGACCACACCATCGCCTTGCGAAACTGACTGGCAACTGACCGCTGGCCACTGCCCACTGACCACTGCTTCTTCGGGCTTCTGCAAGTCCACCACCGCCACCCACTGCCCACCCAGCCGCTTTTCAAAAACGATTTCTCCCCCCAGCAGGCGAGCGGCAATCTCCGGCGGCAAATCGCGGTGATAGCCGAAAAACCGGGTCTTGATGCGGTCCCACGCCGGCCAGTCACCCAGCAGTTTGCGCGGCGGCTCGTACTT
>DASVBI010000518.1:0-4454 GCA_036375915.1 Terriglobales bacterium
ATATCCACCAGGCGAGCCTTGTTAAGTCCCACGGAGGCTTTGGCTTGGAGTATCTTAAGCACCGACTGGTCCACTCGCGATTCCGGGATTTCGCCGCTCTTTACCGCTTTGAGCATGGCCTGGTAGGAGGCGTCCAAGTCGGCGGGGATAAGCAGCATGTCGGCGCCTGCCTTGAAAGCCTCCACCGCTGCCCGGCCGATGTCGTTCTGGTAAAGGCGGGTCAGGCCACCCATGTCCAGCGCGTCGGTGATGACCAAGCCCTTGAACCCCAGTTGCTGCTTGAGCAGCCCGGTCACAATGGCCGGCGAAGTGGTGGCCACGCGGTTGGGGTCGGGCTCCAGCGCGGGCACAGTCACGTGCGCCACCATGATGGCGTCCACTCCCGCCTTTATGGCAGCCTCGAACGGCGGCAGTTCCACCGCGTTCAGCCGCTGGCGGTCGCCTGTTACCTTGGCCAGCCCCAAGTGGGAGTCGGTGGCAGTATCCCCGTGGCCGGGGAAGTGTTTGGCCGTGGTCAGCATGCCGTTGGCCTTCGCTCCCTGGATGTAGGCGGTGACCATTTTGCCCACCTCCTGCGCATCTTCGCCGAAAGAGCGGGTGTTAATGATGGGATTGGCGGGATTGGAGTTGACGTCGGCATCGGGGAAGAAGTTCCACTCCACCCCCACGGCGCGCGCCTCTTCCGCCGTGATAGCGCCGAACTGTTTCGCGTAATCGCTATTGCCGGCAGCGCCGAAGGCCATGGCGTGGGGAAAGACGGTGCTGCCCTGAAGCCGCATGGAGACGCCACGCTCGAAATCAGCGGCGAAAATCAGCGGCAGCCTGGACTCGCGCTGCAACTGGTTCACCAGCATGGCTGCCTCGTAGGGCTGGTTGTAATACACGAACGCGCCCTCGGCGGGCACCGTGAGGGCGAAGCCGCCCACGTGGTATTTCTGCAGGATCTGCCGATACTGGGCGTATTCCGGGCCGTTCAGGTTCAGGAACCTGGCCCGCGCCCACACCATGAACAGCTGCCCGACTTTGTCTTCCAGCGACATCCTCCTGAGGTTTTTCTGCGCCCATTTTTCGCCGCCGTGGTCGAGTTCCACCGGCCCAGGCTTGAGATATTTTTCTTTGGCTGGAAGAGGAGACGCAAGGAGGGCAACGGTCAGGAAAAGAAAAGCAAGTTTCCGCAACATGATGCGAAAAACGATAGCACAGGGCACCACAGGAGGAGGCGGTCTTCGCCCGCCCGGATAGGCGGGGGCGCCTGTGCCCACGCAATTCGCAGGCGAGAGCGTGGGAACTGAGAACCGAGAACTGCCTTTACGTATCGAGCACTTCGCGGATTTTGCAGGCGAGCGCGTCCAGACTGAAGGGCTTCTGCAGGAAGGCGGTGCCGGGGTCGAGCACGCCGTGGTGCACGATGGCGTCCTCCGTGTAGCCGGAGAGAAACAGCACCCGCAAGCGCGGACGGCTGTGGGCCAAGTGCGTGGCCAGTTCCCGCCCGCTCATGCCGGGCATGACGACATCGGTGACCATCAGGTCAATGTGGCAGTTGGCGGGCGCCGCCAGGGCCAGGGCTTCCTGTCCGTTGCCGGCCACCAGCACGTTATAGCCCTGCCCTTTGAGCGCTTCGGCAATCAGTTCGCGCACCGATTCTTCGTCCTCCACCAACAGAATGCTTTCCGTCCCTCCGCAGCCCAGGCGGGCACGCCGTTCCGGGACGCTCTGCGCCACCGCTTCCTCCACCTGCGGCAGGTAGATCTTGAAGGTCGTGCCCCGCCCAGGCTCGCTATAGGCGAAAATGTACCCGCCGCTCTGCTTGACGATGCCATACACGGTGGAGAGTCCCAGGCCCGTGCCTTTGCCCTTTTCTTTGGTGGTGAAGAAGGGCTCGAAGATGCGCAACTGCGTTTCCGCATCCATGCCGCAGCCAGTGTCGCTTACCGCCAGCATCACGTATCGCCCCGGCTTAACGCTGGCATGGGCGCGCTGGTAGTTTTCGTCCAGCTCGGCGTTACGGGTTTCGATGATCAGCTTGCCGCCGCTGGGCATGGCGTCGCGGGCATTTACCGCCAGATTCATGATCACCTGTTCCACTTGCCCGGGATCGGCCTTGGTCCGCGCCAGGCGGGCATCGCAGCTGACCACCACCTCGATGTCTTCCCCGATCAGGGGCCGCAACAGCTTGCTGATATCGGCCACCACCGCGTTCAGGTCAATTACCTTCAGTTCCAGCACCTGCTTGCGCCCGAAGGCCAGCAGTTGGCGGGTCAAGGTAGCGGCGCGTTCGGTCGCCTCCTGGATGGCCTCCGCCTTTTTGCGGCGTGGATCGCCCGCCCCCAACTGGTTGAGCAGCACATAGGTATAACCGCTGATCACCATCAGCAGATTATTGAAGTCATGGGCCACGCCCCCGGCCAGCCGCCCCACCGCTTCCATCTTCTGCGCCTGGCGGAACTGGTCTTCCAGAATGTGGCGCTCGGTGACATCTTCGGCGATGATCTCCAGCACCTCTTCTTCGCCTTCCTGGTTGACCGCGCGCCCGCTCAGACGGACGGTAATGGCTTTGCCATCCTTGCGTTTCCACTTCACTTCCAGATTGTCCAGGCAGCAGTGCTGCTCATATTCCTGGCGCAGCCGCAAGCGGTCGTCAGCGCGCACATAGATGTCAGTGTTTGGATTAAGCGCCCGCACCTCGGCTGGCGAGTCGTACCCCAGCATCGAAATCAGAGCCGGATTCACGTCCAGGAAGTGTCCCTCCAGCGTGGAACGATAGATGCCATAGACCGCGCTCTGCACCAGGGAGCGGTAACGCGATTCGGAGGCGCGCAGCGCCTGCTCATGCCGCTTGTGCTCGATGGCGGTGGCCACGTGCTGTGAAACGAAGGTGAGAATTTCTTTTTCTTTGGACCCGAAGCGCACATCTTCGCTGTAGCTTTGCACCACCAGCACGCCGATGGCCCGGTTGCCGGTTTTCAGCGGCACTCCCAGCCAGTCCAGCGAGGGTGCCCCAATGCACTCCGCCTTACCCTGTTGCAGCAGCTTGTCAAACACTTCAGGAGTGGCCAGCAGCGGCTCTCCCGCCCGCAGCACGTATTCTGTCAGGCCCTTGCCCAGAGGCTTGGGCGCCGGCGTGGGGTCCACTTCGTCCACAAAATAGGGAAAACTGAGCAGATTGCTCTCCGGATCATAGAGAGCAATGTAGAAGTTCCTGGCGCACATCAACTCGCCTACGATGCCGTGGATGGCAGCGTAGAAGTCCTGCAGGTCGCCGGCGGAGCTGGTTATCTTGGCGATCCGGTAAAGCGCCGACTGCAGCGCTTCCGCCTGCTTGCGCTCGCTGATGTCGCGGAAAATGGCGTAAACCGCGACGTGCCCGCCGCGCGCCTTCACCGGCATGCCTACGATGGAGACGTCCACCAGACTGCCGTCCTTGCGTAAACGCTTGCTTTCCAGGCTGATCTTCTGCCCTTTGGCGATGGCGCCGTGAATGAACTCAAGCTCGGCATCGAGCCCCGGTGGGACGATGATCTCCCCCAGCATCCTGCCCCGCGCCTCCTCCAGGGTGTAGCCAAACCTGCGGGTGAATTCGGCATTGACGTGGGTAATGTGGTAGAGCGGGTCGAGTATGGCGATGCCCTCGGGCGCGCTCTGGAAAAGCTGCTCCAGGTAGGCTTTCTGTACTTGCAGGTCGGTTTCCGGCTCCAGCGTGCGCAGGCCCGTGGCCCGGCCGCCATTCCGCGGCGGCGGTGCACTGACTGAACTGTGCGCGATGGACTTGGCGCGGGTCTTGCGTGCTTGCACGGGGCGGGTGATTTTTTCACCCATGGGGAGACGCCCTCCGGGTCGCCGAAACCAAGCCGATAGTACGGTTCAGGCCTGTTATCAGAAAGTTACGGACGTAACGGGAATTCTCCCCACGACTGAGACGGCGCTCCGCCGGGGGGCGCTCCTGCCGGCGGCATGGCAGGAAGCCTTCAGCAGCGCCGACGAGTGCCAGAGCGGAACTGCCGGCAAGCAGCAGTCATGCCAGCGCCGACATCCAAGCTGGTCCGCGCGTAAAATTGTGTGTGAGGAGGCGCTTATGAAGGCGGAGCCGACGCTGAATCAGGATGTGACTGCCATCATTCACAAGACAGGTGAGGATTGGGCCCGCTACTGGAATTCGCGGCAGCCAGAGAAGCTGGCGCAACTGTATGCCGAAGATGCCGTGTACCTGCCGCCGCACCATCCTGCGGTGCACGGGCGGGAAGCGATTCGCGAATACCTGAGCCGGCCGCTGCACCACGGTTATACCGACTTGAAGTTTGAAGTCACCTATATCAAGCAGACGGGTGACCTGGCTTTCGACGTCGGCACCTACACTATGAAAGTGCCGCAACCGGGCGGTGGCCACAAGTCCGATAAGGGCAAATACCTGACTGTGTGGAAGAAACGCTCCGGCGGCTGGCATATTGTGGCCGATT